>JAQSXG010000191.1 GCA_029256785.1 Neobacillus sp. | reverse complement strand
AACATTTATCCCACATGTTGAAGTCAATAAAACAGAGGATATTGAGGAAGTAATTACTCAAATTCTCGCAGGGCAAACAGCAATAGTGGTGGATGGAGGTAAACAGATTATCCTCATTGATGCACGTGAATATCCAATACGTTCTCCACAGGAACCGGATATAGAACGTGTCGTACGAGGCCCACGCGATGGTTTTGTTGAAACCATTGTTTTTAATCTAGCGTTAATTCGCAGGCGTGTTCGAGATCGTTCTCTAATTATGGAATATGTTCAGGTGGGAGAGCGGTCAAAAACAGATATTGCTCTTGTATATATTGATAGCATTGTTGACATGGAGCATGTGAATACGTTGAAAGAAAGACTTGAAGAAATTTCAATAGATGGTATTCCAATGGCGGAAAAAACCATTGAAGAGTTTATTTTTGGAAGAAATTATAATCCCTATCCGTTAGTTCGTTACACGGAAAGAGCAGATACTAGTGCTGTTCATTTAATGGAAGGACATGTTCTTATTGTGGTGGATGGTTCACCAAGTGTGATGATTTGTCCAGCGACCTTTTGGCATCACCTGCAGCACGCAGAGGAATTTCGACAAAAGCCAATCATTGGTTCTTTTTTAAAAGGGGCAAGGCTTATAGCTGTGTTGGCTTCATTATTTCTCTTGCCATTATGGTATACCTATGCAACGAACGAGAGTCTACTCTCTGAGAGATGGAAATTTATTGGGGTTAAGGATAGTGGTGAAATATCCTTGATTTGGCAATTCCTTATTGCTGAGGTGGGGATTGAAATATTGCGGATGGCTGCCATACATACCCCCAACGCGCTGGCAACTGCTCTCGGTATCGTTTCGGCCATTATTATTGGCGACGTCGCAGTACAGGTAGGGATATTTACACATGAGGTTGTTCTTTACGTGGCTGTTGCAGCGATAGGAACGTTTGCAACACCAAGTTATGAATTTAGTCTCGCCAATAGGCTATTTAGAGTATTCTTTTTACTCATGGTGGCTTTGTTTCAACTACCTGGTTTAATAATCGGAATTACCTTATGGATATTACTGCTTGTTTCAACCAAAAGCTTGGATATACCATTTTTATATCCATTTTTGCCCTTCCATCCGCGTGATTTTTGGTCAGTGATCTCTCGTTCACCAATTCCTCTGAGAGATACAAGGGCAAATATGCTTGACCCTCAAGATAAAACACGGCAAGGTGTTAGATAATCCTGCAAATAAAAAACGAATTCAAAAAATTGAATTCGTTTTTTAACTGTTTTCATAGTTCATCCCATGTAGTTTGAACCATTCCACAAAATCACTTAACCCATTTTCGATTGGAGTGGATGGTCTATATCCAATATCATTTTGTAAATCGGAAATATCTGCATAGGTTTCTTTTACATCACCTGGCTGCATCGGGAGATAAGCTACCTTTGCTTTTTTACCAATGAGATTTTCTAATATTTGAATAAAATCCATTATCTTTACTGGAGTGTTGTTGCCTAGATTATAAATGACATAGGGTGGGGGGGCGCTAGGATTTAATACTACAGGTGGTTTTTCTAGTAAGCGAATGATTCCCTCAATAATATCATCAATATAAGTGAAATCTCTGCTCAAATCACCATTATTAAATACCTTGATAGGTTTTTCTTTAATAATATTTCTAGTAAAAGAGTAGTAAGCCATATCAGGTCTACCCCATGGACCATAAACGGTGAAAAAACGGAGACCAGTAGTAGGAATCTGATATAAATGACTATACGTATATGCCATTAATTCATTGGACTTTTTAGTTGCTGCATAGATGCTAACTGGGTGGTCAACGGTATCTGATGTGGAGAACGGTATACTTGTATTTGCTCCATAGACCGAACTAGATGATGCATAAATGAAGTGGTCAACTTGAAAGTGCCTACAAGCCTCTAAAATATTCATAAATCCTGCAATATTTGAATGAACATAGGCGTGAGGGTTGATGATGCTATAACGTACACCTGCTTGAGCTGCTAAATTTATGACAATCCTAATGGAGTGTTCTGTAAATAATTGATTTAACCTATCCATATTGGCTATATCTATCTCAAAGAAGGTAAAATTAAAATCGTTTTCAAGTATTGCTAGTCGATCTTTTTTTAACTGAACATCATAATAGTCATTCATATTATCGATACCGATTACATGATAATTCTCTGCCAACAGTCGTTTTGTAAGGTGAAAACCAATAAAACCGGCTGCTCCAGTCACTAAAATGCTCATTTCTTCTTTTTCGATCCTTTATTATCTTTTGACCCTTTGTGGTGGTCTTGTCCTTTTTTGCTCTTTGAGTCTTTATGATCGCCGTGACTTTTTTTACCCTTTGAATCTTTATGATGTTCTTTATCTTTTTTCCCTTTTGAATGATTATTGCGTCCGTGACCTATTTTTCCTTTTGAACCTTTACTGTGGTTGTGCCGTTTTTTTACTTTGTCCTCTTTTTTAGGTTTTGGTTCTGCTTTTATTTCAGTTCCAACTTCTTCAATTAGCTGTGGATCTTGTCCATTTACAGGAATAGGTGTTTTCGACCATTCAGCAAAGGTTTCTGGGTCCATAACCTTTACTTGATCTAGAAATTCTCCTAGGAAATTTCTAATGTAAAGGTCTTTAAATAGTTCGAGTGGGCGATTTTGAATACGCGTATTAGAGTATACGTGGTCAACAAATTTAAATCCTTTATTTGTAACAAAAATATGTCTTAAAGGGGCATCAATTTGCTTGAATCCAGATTTTTTCATCGCAGTTATTATTTCAAGTAATAGTTTAGTAACAACTGGAGGCATTTTTGATTGTTTTTTTAGATACGTGTTTAAATCCGGTCCCACCAGATATTCCATTACAATATAGTTTTCTCCTGTTTCATAAACTTTCGGGATAAAAGATAAATCCTGATTGGATAAAAGCACTTCTTTTTCCTGCTCAGCATGTTGGACCTTCCCATAAATTTTCACACATTTATCCTCTGATATTCGGTAGACTGCACCCTGATGTCCTTTACCAATGAGTGTTTGTGATACGGCACTATCTACTTTAACACCACTTCCAGAGCCGCCGGAGTAGACTGGTATATTCCGAAAGTCTAGACTGTTTTGTTCGAAGTATTGATTCCATTCTTCGTATGTTTCCGGGTCAAGCTTTTTCACACGAGATAGAAAGGATTCTTTTAAAAGTATGATGTTTAAATCTCTTAATAGTTTTAATGGGACGGGGTGAATCCGTTTGAAAGCATTTACGTGGTCGATTACTTTTAACTCTTCATTTTCAAGGACAAAAATATGACGAAGTGGAGCATCAATCATCGTGAAATTCGCTCGTTTTAGTTCTTTTATGATATAAAGCAGTTTTTTGGTTATTGATTCTGGTATATAGGTGCAATTTCTAAGGTATTCTTTAAGCGTTGGCGCATTAAAATATTCCATGACAATATAATTTGAACCTGATGCATAAAGTCTAGGGAAAAATGGTAGATGCTGTCCAGCCCAAAGGGCATCTAGCTCCATTTTTGCCTGCAAGGGATCTGAGTAAATTTTCACGCATTTTTCTTCTGAGAGTTTAAACACTGCACCTTGAGCACCCATTCCAAGCAGCGGGAAGTTTGTAGGGTTATATATTTCTAACGCTTTCTCACCCTTACTAACTGTAATTGATTTGAAATCGTTCATCATCATCCTCTCCCCAATAATTCATCATAGTATCTTGCTTGTAATAAAAGTTGTTGCTTTAATTCAAAGGATTTCTCGACTTTCCTTCGTCCTGCTAAAGAAAGTTGCTGCCAGATGTTCCGATGAGAAAGCATATAATCTAGAGCATTTTCTAGTTGATCCACATTGTTTTCCTGAACTAATATTCCTTCTTGATTATGTGTAATCAACTCTGGAATACCTGCATGGAAAGTTGAGATGACCGGTACACCTGTAGCCATTGCTTCTTTTAACGTATTAGGAATACCCTCGACATCTCCATTTGAAGCCGTCATACTTGCCGCACAAAATAGATCAGCATGTGTTAAATATTCTCGCACTACATCCTTAGGGAGGTGGTTTATAAGACGAAAGGAACTCCCTAAATTCAATTGATAGGCTAAGGATTTAAGATATTCCTCCATTTCACCGCTTCCTATAATGGTGAGAGTTGCATTCGGATATTTAGCTTTTATACTTTGAAAAGCTTTCATTAAAATATGATGACCTTTCTTTTCTACTAATCTTCCAATAGATAGTATGTTTTGAGTTCCCCCCATGCTTGGAGTTCTGTATTTATATTTTTCGAGGTCAACACCACCGTACAGTATTCGAATTTTTTCAGAAGGACATCCCCACGAACAAATTTGGTCGGCTAAATATTTACAAACAGGGAAAAACCTTTCACCTTGTTCAAAAAGCATTCTCATATTTTCTAAATAACCAACGGGCTGGTTTGCTAAGGTTGCATCTCTGCCTCGGATACTTGTTACTAATGGAAGATTTGTTTCTTCCTTAAATGGGAGTAATAGTACACCTAATTGACCATGATGGGCATGTAAGAGTGAGATATTATTCTTTTTCACAAATTCCTTTGGTGAGAAAACTTCGCTTAAATAATGAACCTTCTCATTCAAAAGCGAGATGTCCACCATGTATTTTGGCTGACGTACCATATGAAGATAATCATACCCGGGAACATCTCGAATTTGTGAAACATACTGGGTAGGATCTACTCTTAAATTTAAGTGCAAAGATTTTGGCAAATAAACCTTCTCCTTTCAATTTACTATTCGGACTTAACGATCCGTTAAAAATAAAATATGCATAGTTAAAGGGAAGGCTTGGACAATTGAAGAAATTGGGACCTCCTTTCCAAAAAAAGTGGGGGGGAGTTTTCACTAAATATATCATTGGGATTAAAATAAACCAGCTGCCCAAATGGACAGCTGGTCATAGTTTTTTTATTTAATTTAAAGGTTTGAGAATAACAGATTCGTATATTTTTAAGTTTGCATATATAGCTTCGAGAATTGGTGTGGCAAGATCTGTTTTACTAGCCAATTGAATTAAATAGCCGAAGAAATGCTCCGCCTCAGTCGGTACTCCTTTTTCCATATCTCTTTGGAGGGAAGACTTCATTTGATAGCTTAATTGCATAAGCTTGTTGAGTTGAATTTCTTCAGAGTTGTCAGCAAGTGGTGCTTGAATTCTTCTCATAATACTGCTAACTTCTTGAAGAAGGGAGTGAGTTTTCTTTCGTCCATATTCCTGATCTCGTATAGGTCCAATTGAAGAACGGAATAGGGAAGTAACACCGCTCAGTGTAGTGATAAATAAATATTTATGCCACATTTCCTGTTCTATATTTTCAGAGAGTCTAAAATCTGCTATTGTTCCTGCAAAGGTTTCTTGTAAAGCGAGGATTCTTTCTGTGTTTTCTCCAGATCGTTCACCAAATACGAAGTCGTGAGAAGGGCTTGTTTGTATAATCTTGCCCTGGTCATCAAGAGTTGACTCAATAAAACACAGTCCGCCAAGGATCTTCTCTTCTCCAAAATTACCCATTAACTCCTCAATATGGGAGATTCCGTTTAGCAGTGGCAAAATCAACGTATGATCGGAAACATAAGGGCGAATGTCCTCTATGGCTGATTGTAATTGATACGCCTTAGTAGATAATAGAATAACATCAAAGTCGCTTGAAAAATCTCCAGAAACTAGAGTCCTAGGCTTAAGTTGAAGGTCTCCATGAACACTTTCTATGACGAGACCATTATTTTCAAGCTGATTCTTTCGCTTTTCCCGGACGAGAAAAGTAACATCTTCACCTTTTTCGATTAAACGCCCGCCAAAGTAACCACCAATTGCCCCAGCGCCAACAACTAAAATCTTCATTATTGTTTCCTCCTAGCATATGTATATCCACCCGAAAAAGGGGGAGAGGTACAAATAGTAAACAAAAGTGTACGCGGTTGCGTACACTTTTAATTATAAAAGGTAAAAGGTGATTACTCCTCCAATAGAAATCATTAACCCGGTTACTTTAAATAAAAGGGGAACTTTTTCGTGTCCTTTTTGGTTAATCTCTTTTTCCTTTTCATGCACATCATTTCGGTAATTGGGAATGCAGCAACTCATTATGCAACCCTATTCCAGCCTGAAATATCCTCTTCAAGAGGGAGGTTATTTGCACGTGCTTTTTTAGCTGCATTAAAGAATAATCCAATAAGAACGGTTGCACCGATAAATCCGCCAATCCAAGCAGCATTCATCGATAATCCAAAACCGATTTTTGCATTTAATATATAGGTAATAACCATCACTAGCATGAAACTTCCTGGAACAAGTGCAACCCAGTAATTTTTACGGGCAATATATAGGTACATTGCTCCTACGAATAATGCAATAACCGCAGTTGCTTGGTTTGCCCAGCTAAAATATCTCCATAAAAGATTAAAGTCGATTTGAGTTAATACAGCTGAAATAATGAATAATGGAGCAGCGATCCATAAACGGCTTGAGAATTTCTTTTGAGCAATGTTTAGATACTCCGCAATAATCATTCGAGCACTACGGAATGCAGTATCCCCGGAAGTGATTGGCAAGACAACAACGCCAAGTACGGCTAAAGTTCCACCAATTCCTCCTAGCATCATAACGGAAACTTCACTAACAATTGCACCTGGTCCGCCATTTGCCAATAAATCATTTAACCCATTATATCCCTTGAATAAACTCATAGCAGCAGCAGCCCAAATCATTGCGATAATTCCTTCAGCAATCATCATACCATAGAATATTTTGCGTCCTTGGCCTTCTTTTTGAGTGGTTCTTGAAATGATAGGTGTTTGTGTAGCATGGAATCCTGAAAGTGCTCCACATGTAATCGTAAAGAATATTAATGGGAAGATTGGAGCGTTATCAGGATGGAAGTTGGATAGAGAAAGTTCAGGAATTGGAGCTCCAGTAACCACTAGTCCAATACCAACACCAAGTGCACTGATTACTAGTAATGCACCGAAATATGGATAAAGACGACCGATGATTTTATCTACAGGCAGAAGTGTTGCTAAAATGTAATAAATAAAAATGGCTACAATGATTAGAGTAAGAGCAACTTTTCCATCCATTAACACGTGAAGCAGACTAGCCGGTGTTGATACAAATACTGTACCGACTAATAATAGAAGAAGCACAGCAAAAGCATTAACCACATGTTTCATGATTTTTCCTAAAAACTTACTTGCTAGTTCAGGCAAATGAGCACCTTTATTACGGATAGAAATCATTCCAGTTAAATAATCGTGGACAGCACCAGCAAAAATACATCCGATAACAATCCAGATAAAGGCAACTGGCCCGTATAGGGCACCCATTATTGGACCAAATACTGGACCTGTTCCAGCGATATTCAATAGCTGAATTAAGGAGTTTTTATAGGTGCTCATTGGCACATAATCAACACCATCACTATTTACATAAGCAGGTGTGGTGCGATCTTCCTTTACACCGAACATTTTTTCGATAAATTTCCCATAAGTGAAATAACCAACAATTAATAAAGCAATTCCTGCCAAAAATGTATACACTTATTTCTCCCCCTTGTATTAAAAAAATGAATGCGTTTACAACAGTAAGTATAAAAGAGAAAATGATACAAAGGTGGAAAATTAGATTAACAGGTAGAAATTTTAGATTATCATGTATTTAAGAGAGATTAAGATGCAATAAAAAATAGGAATAGTTTTACTATTCCTATTTTAATATTAAATCTCTAATCGCATCCTTAATCCTTTCACATAGTTCCTACTAACGGATAACATTTCATTACTTCCGACAATTTCCAGTTGATAGGCTCCGTTAAACCAAGGGGTTAAGCGGGTTACATATTCTAAATTGACTAGAAAACTTTTATGAATTCGATAAAATCCATAGTTAAGCAGTTTCATTTCTAATTCTTTAAGTGGAGTTTTAGTTTCATAATCCTGATTTTTGGTTTTAAGGATTGTCAGTTTTTCATCTCGATACAAGTAAAGTATTTCTTTTGGTTCGATATAAACAAATTCCCCATTTGACTCAATCGCTAGCTTTCCAGTTGTTTTTCCGATGTCTGTTTCCACAGTATTACTTAGCGTATTTTCGATTCGTTTAATTGTTTGTAGTAATTGATCTTCATCATATGGTTTTAATAAA
>JAQSXG010000190.1 GCA_029256785.1 Neobacillus sp. | reverse complement strand
TTATATACTTTTTTATCAAAAATATTGGCCTTTCAACATTAGGTATTTGCTTTAAGCAGTGTCTGCTGGGGGTATTTAGTCCCTTCAATATGGAAACGGAAGGGAGAGATAAAGATGGAGATTGAACGCATTAATGAGAATACTGTTAAGTTTTATATTTCATATGGTGATATAGAAGAAAGAGGCTTCGACCGAGAAGAAATATGGTACAATCGCGAGCGAAGTGAAGAATTGTTTTGGGAAATGATGGATGAAGTTCATCAAGAAGAAGAATTCATGGTAGAAGGACCTTTATGGATTCAAGTTCAGGCATTAGAAAAAGGACTTGAAGTACTTGTAACCAAAGCACAGGTTTCAAAGGATGGACAAAAATTCGAACTCCCAATTCCTAATGAGAAAATTAAAGATCTTCCAGTTGATCATAATATTGAAGAAATTTTAGATCATCACTTTATTCCTAGGCAGATGGATGATGATGAAGATCTCTTGCTAGAAGAGGAGTCATTAGAGTTTTTAATTGCCTTCAAAGATTTTGAGGATGTTATCTCGTTGTCAAATCGCGGAGGTCTTGATGATTTACTCACGATGCTTTATCACTTTGAAGGAAGATACTACTTATACACTGAGTTTCCTGAGGATTTATTTGAAGAGGAAAAGATTGACGATGTATTGAGTATTCTTCTAGAATATGGGTATGAAACACAGTTAACCATCCATCGAATTCAGGAGTATGGGAAAGAGATAATTTCAAAAGATGTTTTTGTAGAAATGAGAAAACATTTTAAATAAACATGTGCCGATTTCTGCTACTGAAATCGGTATTTTTTTAATTAGTATAAAAAAGCGGGTGTTAATTCTGAAAAATACAGTAAGGGTTATCCTATTTCTCACTGTTCTAGTAGTACTTGGACTTTTCTTTAAGGAATATTTAAAAGGTGGAGTCTTTGGCTTTTTGAGTCTGTTAATATCGCTTTCGGTTATCTTTATTGCTTTTGTTATTTTTCTTGAAAACCGGCATCCGACGCAAACCCTCACATGGTTAGTGGTCTTAGGTAGCTTTCCGCTAGTTGGATTTATTTTTTATTTATTATTTGGACGTAATCACCGGAAAGAGCGGATGTATCGGAAGAAATACTTTTTAGATAAACAGGCTTACCTAACCGTTGAAGGCGAAGATGATCCCCGAAGTGAAGAGAAAATTGGATTAATGGCGGAGCATCAAGCAAGATTATTTAGCTTAGCCCAAAAACTGGGGAATAGTCCAATCTCTTTTGATACTACAACAAAAGTTTTAACCAATGGTGAAGAAACGTTTCAACATATACTTGAACAATTAAACCGAGCAAGACATCATATTCACCTTGAATATTATATTGTTCGCCATGACCATATTGGCCAAGAAATTAAGAAGGTACTTATTGAAAAGGCGTCACAAGGGGTTAAAGTACGATTTTTGTATGATGCGGTTGGTTCTTGGCAATTATCTAAGGGATACATAAATGAGTTAAAAGCTGCCGGAGTTGAAACAGTGTGCTTTGGACCAGTAAAGGTCCCTTTTTTGAATAATAAGTTTAACTTTCGTAACCACCGAAAAATCATTGTGATCGATGGAACAGTTGGGTTTGTTGGTGGGCTTAATATTGGAGATGAATATTTAGGCAGAAATCAAAGTATTGGATATTGGCGTGATACCCATTTAATGCTGAGAGGGGAGGCTGTTCGAACACTGCAGCTTATCTTTTTACAGGACTGGTATTATATGACCAATCACAGCTTTTTAACTGCTGAGTATTTATCACCACAAATAGATGATAAAAGTCATGGCGGGGTCCAGTTGATTGCGGGTGGACCTGATACTGAGTGGAGTGTCATAAAGAATATCTTTTTTTCGATGATTGCATCAGCTAAAGAATCAGTTTGGATTGCTTCACCCTATTTTATTCCCGATGAAGATATTTTCTCTGCGATTAAAGTAGCGGCATTAAGCGGAATAGATGTCCGATTGCTCGTTCCTAATCGTCCGGATAAACGAATTGTTTTCCATGCGTCACGCTCTTATTTCCCCGAACTCTTAGAGGCTGGGGTAAAGGTTTATGAGTACGAACGCGGATTCATGCACAGCAAAATCATAATTGTCGACCGTGAACTAGCTTCGATTGGTACAGCGAATATGGATATGAGAAGCTTCCACTTGAATTTTGAAGTAAACGCCTTTTTATTTCGAACAAAGAGCACGGAAAAATTGGTTGCTGAATACTTAAATGACCTCAACTATGCCAAGCAACTAGAATTAGCTTCATTCAATAAAAGACATATTGGACTACGCCTATACGAATCAACAGCCAGATTAATGTCCCCACTTCTGTAATTTTAAGAAAACTCGTAACCTGCGAGTTTTCTTTTTTATAAAAAAGGATTTCCGAACTCTAATCACGAATCTAAGTGGGGAAAGAGAGGTGTAGGGTGATTGCTTACTGCAAAAACTAAAACAGGAAAAACGATTTGTCTTGGGTATGACTACAAGCGTGAAACACTGCTATATTTTCGGAATAGGGAAGAGTTTATATGCCCTGTGTGTGGGGAAGATCTTTCACTAAAGTTAGGGAATCAAAGAATTTACCATTTTGCGCATAAAAAAGGAAGTGTTTGCCGAGAGATTTATGAAAATGAATCAGTTTATCATATGGAAGGAAAGCGTCAGCTCTATCAGTGGCTTATCCGCCAAAGGATTCCTAGCGTGTTAGAATATTATGATCCAGAAATTAAGCAACGACCAGATATTATGTTTAAACATAATGGGATGAAATACGCATTGGAATATCAATGCTCAACACTCTCAGAAGATGTATTTTTGAAAAGGACTCAAAGCTATATTCAACATGGCTATATCCCCCTCTGGATAATAGGAAGCAAAAATATTAAGTCAAAGAGAAACAGTATCCTTTCTTTATCAGGTTTTGATTACATGTTCCTAAGAGAATCAAACCAGCACCAATTTACAATTCCTTCTTATTGCCCCGAAAAGAGACATTTTGTCATTCTAGGTTCAATTCAGCCTTATTCCACTAAAAACGCTTTAGCCCAAGTAGATACTTACCCAATAAATTCAGCTAGCTTAGATGGAGTTCTTCATCCAAAGATAACAAACAAAATAGACATCTTTCAATGGAATCAGATCGTAGAAAGGTATAATATTAATTGGTCTTTCCACCCTAGTCCGGAGAAAAAGCGTTTTCTTTATGAAATCTATAACCATGGCCTCAATCTTTACTTGCTACCGCCAGAAATTGGCTTGCCTGTTCCTCAGTCTCTGCATCTCTTGACACCTCCAACCATTTGGCAAACCTATATCTATATCGACAATTTCATTAATCTAAACTCTGGGGACTATATTCATCTTAAGGATGTAGAAAGGAACTTTAATAAAAGAATAAAGCGAAAAGAAATCAACAGTAGAAATATCCTTCAGATAACAGAACAAAATCCCTTTATGGCTGTAGTGGAGTATTTATTCCTGCTTGAAAAAGTCGGATACCTAAAGCAAGATGGGAAGACGATTTTTCGAATGGTAAATAAAATTAAAATTCCAAAGTCTAATCGTGAAAGGGACGAACTGAAACAAGTGTTTTTCCAAATAAATAAGAAACTCCTTGCAAAGATATAAATGAAAAGTAACAATCGGGCATAATATAATGGTGATTTATATTCTTTTCCTCTATTATTAAAGGAAATAAAATTGGTAAAGGAGAATAGTACTAAGAAGAAATATTTTTTTCGAAAGTCGAAAAATTTGAATGGAGGATGAAATAATGACTAATGAAACGTCTGCAGTAAAAGCGCTACCTGCAAGAGGCGAAATTCCTGTAGAGGATACTTGGAGATTAGAAGATATTTTTGCAAGTGACCAGGAATGGGAAAGTGAGTTCCAGGAAGTGAAGAATCAAATCTCTGGAATAAAAGAGTTTGAAGGAAAATTAGGGGAAAGTGCAGATACTTTATATAAAGCATTACAATTTCAAGATAAACTTCTTGAGCGGATTGGGAAGTTATATACATATGCGCATATGCGCTATGACCAAGATACGACTAACTCTTTTTATCAGGGGTTGGATGATCGGATGAAAAATTTGTATTCACAAGCTGGGAGCCAATTGGCATTCATTGTTCCTGAAATTCTTTCGATTGATGAAAGTAAAGTCACCGGTTTTCTAAATGAGAAAGTAGAATTAAAGCTCTATGAACACGCCATTGCTGAAATTAACCTTCAAAGACCGCATGTTTTATCTGCTGAGGTTGAAGCCGTGCTAGCAGAAGCAAGCGAGGTTATGAATAGTTCAAGCAATACATTTGGTATGTTAAATAATGCGGATCTGAAGTTTCCATCAATAAAGGATGAAAATGGAGAAGAAGTAGAAATTACGCATGGCCGCTATATCCGTTTCTTGGAAAGTGCGGATCAGAGAGTTCGTCGCGATGCCTTTAAAGCAGTATATAATACCTACGGGAATTTTCGTAATACCTTTGCTAGTACGATTAGCGGTAATGTAAAAAATGATAATTTTAATGCACGAATTAGAAAGTATAATTCTGCCAGACATGCTGCTCTATCCGGCAATAATATTCCTGAAAGTGTGTATGATAATTTAGTCAATACAATTAATGAAAACCTCCATTTATTACATCGGTATGTAAAGCTTCGTAAAAAGGTTTTGGGGTTAAAAGAGCTCCATATGTATGATTTATATACACCGTTAGTGAAAGATGTAAAAATGGAAATTCCTTATAAAGAAGCTGAAAAATTAGTAGTCGATGGATTAGCTCCATTGGGTGAGGAATATATAAAAATTTTAAAAGAGGGTTTTGAAAATCGTTGGGTAGATGTTCATGAAAATAAAGGAAAACGCAGTGGTGCCTATTCCTCAGGTACATATGGAACGAATCCATATATCCTCATGAACTGGCAGGATAATATTAATAATTTATTTACACTTGCCCATGAATTTGGACACTCTGTGCACAGTTACTATACCCGTAAATCACAGCCATACCCGTATGGTAACTATTCGATTTTCGTTGCAGAGGTAGCTTCAACTTGTAATGAAGCTTTGTTAAATGATCATTTATTAAAAACCATTGATGATGAGCAAAAACGGATTTATCTATTAAATCATTATTTAGAAGGCTTCAGGGGCACAGTGTTCCGTCAAACAATGTTTGCTGAATATGAGCATTTAATCCACGAGAAAGCCCAGAATAATGAAGCGTTAACGGCTGATATGCTAACAGAAGAGTATTATGCCCTTAATAAAAAGTATTTTGGTGAAGAGGATATTGTAATAGATGAAGAAATTGGCTTAGAATGGTCGAGGATTCCACACTTTTATTACAACTATTATGTTTACCAATATGCAACGGGTTATAGTGCTGCTACGGCGCTAAGCAAGCAAATATTAGAAGAGGGTGGACCTGCAGTTAAACGTTATATTGAATTCCTAAGCGCGGGAAGTTCAGACTATCCAATCGAAGTACTCAAAAAAGCGGGAGTCGATATGACGAGTGCTGACCCAATAAGAGATGCCTGCAAAGTATTTGAAGAAAAACTAAACGAATTAGAGCAACTATTATCATAAAAACAAGGGGAGGTGCTATTTTGCACCACCCCTTGTTTTAGTCTAAAATCCTCTAAAACGTTTCCGATCATTTAGATAGAACAGCATCACAAAAATTGATAGAAACAAAAGCGGAACACTAAACAATAGTGGAAAGACCTTCAACAACGCAAGTATATATAGAAAAAAAGTCGCAACAAAGAAAAGCAACATAAGAATAAGCGGTAACTTGTTCATCATATATTCCACCTTTAAACTAAATGATATCTATCATTAGTGTATTGTCCCATCCGCAATAATATGATTTTTTGACAATAATGTGAATTAATACACAAACATATTGTCAATACATTCATTCCCATGGTATATTCTATACGTGAAGTTGATCACAACAAACATATACCCCTTTGTTTGACCGTGAAAAATTTCTCCCATCCCCTTTGTTCGTATTTATAGAAAAAGACCTTGCAGCTGTAACTGCAAGGTCTTTTCACGTTTGTGATTAAATAAAAAGACTGGATCGTTAACATCCAGTCATTTCTACTCTTCGATATATCGCCAGAAAGTCCCGTACTTTGCAGGAACCTGCTCGACTTTTTGTAATAATAACAGTTTCTTCATTTCCCGTTCAACTTGTGGTACTGTTTGGTTATAGACAACAGCAATTTCTTTTGCAGCAACAAATTTAAAAATTTTAATAAACATTTCTAATGGTGGAGGCTGAGATTGAACCGGTCGTTCTGACAGCATTTCCTCCAATATTTGTACATAAATCTCGTAGGGATAGGTACCAGTAATCTTTATTCCCTCATCCTCAACATTCTCATTAAAGAAAACAAGGGTAGGTATTTCTTGTACATCCATTTCAGACGTGATTTTCAAATCACATTGGAAGGCTTTCGCAGCACCATCTGAATGAATATCATTCATAAATTCCTCAACGTCTAAGCCTTGGCTTCTAGCACAATCCACTAACACATCAAAATTAGAAATATTTTGTTTTTCCAAGAATAGCAGTTCTTGCAACTTTCGAAGAAATCGGATTCCAGCACGCCGACCCTGCAGTTCAGCAGCTTTTAAGGCGATAGAGACATTATGTGGTGCATCAATTGGATTCTCAAGCCAAAGGCTGCCATCACAAGACATCCCTGTTCGGCTTGCAGTCTTCTCCCAGATTTCCGCAAGGGTTTCATAATTCTTCTTTTTACTTAAGTTTAAATTTGAAATACGTCCGCTAAGCACATGTCTAATGGAAAAATACTTACCATATTCTATTTGCAATTTTTTTATTATTGGTTCAAGTGCCCAGCATTCCGGACATAAGGGGTCAATAAACATGTATATTTCAATTGGTTTTATATCACTGTTATTACAATGATGCTGCGGACCCTGGATTCCCATGTTCGTCACGAAATATCTCCTGCTTTTTCACCAGAGTCAGGTGTGTTAATCATGTGCTGGGCGGTTAAATGGAGTCTTGAATAAAATTCATCTCTTATTGGACCTTGTAAACCGGTCTTGTCCATTGCCTGTGTCATACAAGATAACCATGCTCTCGCGCGAGTTGGGGTAATTGGAAACGGTAGGTGCCTTGCACGCATCATTGGATGACCATGCTCCTCTGAATATAATAAAGGCCCACCAAGATATTGTGTTAAAAATTGCTTTTGTTTGCGGGCAATTTCGTTAAAATCATTAGGAAAGATTGGTGCAAGATCAGGATGTTGAGCAACCAGACCATAAAAAGTGTCCACAAGGCGGTGTAATGCTTCTTCGCCGATTACCTCAAAGGGTGCAGCCTTCTTCTCCATCATGTTGACAACTCCTTTTAATATGCTTTGTATTCTATATTTTATCAATGAGATTTTCATATCTCAAATAAACCGCCTATAAAATACAAATTTCTAACATTTTCACCGTATTAATATACACAAAAACACGCTAGTTACTTAGAATCATGACCGAAATAATAATAAATTGGTAATTTATGGTCTATTGTTTTGCTTATGGCGATAGAAACGACGGATTTTATTTTCCGTTTTCCGTTGGGGAATATTATGTTGGCTGAGTAGTTCTAGAAATATTTGTTGTCCTAATTGATAATTATCAACTTCATATTCTATTTCAAAATCCTCTGTATTTAAATACAAGCTATGATCAAATACAAGCAAACCATTCTTATAGGGGAGCTCTGCCCTTTTAGTTATAAGTGAACCAAAATATAAAACATCTGAAAAAGAAATAGACATACTTGTTAAGCGTTCGTAAATAATCCCCTTTGGCAGTATTCCGTTCGTAATGGCTAGAGAAAATTCTTCTTCATTGATATTTTGTGTAGTTTCAAGAAGACCCTCTTTATGTGGTTGTTTTAGTGTCATTTCGTAAAGTTCTTTCTTGACTCGAATCCTTAGTGCAGACTTTTTGTCCTTCAGGGCAAAATCAGGTGTATCAAAGTAATGATTTTCCTGGCTGAATATTTGTGATTGGGTTATCTTGAATGTGCTAAGCAAAAAATCGTATTCGCTTTTTGTAAGCATATTTTTAAATTCAATTTCAATTGTCTCAGACATTGATTCCATTCCTTTCTGCATAT
>JAQSXG010000189.1 GCA_029256785.1 Neobacillus sp. | reverse complement strand
CATAGCGCGCACCAGTAATCTGCTCAAAAGAAGCCGGATACCCCTTAGTTTGGTGTAAAATGTGTCCGAACTCATGATGCATCGTGTGAAAATAATAATAATTGAGAAAGGCTACATCTTTCCCCGTTTCCGCGTTCAATTCATTCAATAGATAAAGCGTAATCTTAACACCGCCTTCTGCTGTCCCCAACACAAACGTTCCATTATTTCGATAAGCTGGTGAGCCAATATAGTTTAGTAATTTAGGGAAATATTTTTTGATAAAGTCCTTACTTCCTGTAATTTTATCATAGGGTTCAATACCAAGATGATATAATAGTTTGGTCATTCGGACAGAGCTCTCATAGCTCGCTGGACTCAAATTATAATCTAAATCAGACTCCTTTTCAACAAATTTGTAAAGAATTGCGATATTATAATCCTTCGTATATTTTTGTTGAATATACTTATCTAGTTCATTGCTTTCAACCTTCTTATCAACAAATATACTTTCCGGGTTCAATTTTTCGTCAGAGCATGAAAATAAGAGCACCGAAGAAAACAACAATACATTAATCTTATTTAATATTTTCATAATTATCTTGGATTTGGGGTATAACCAGCGGCAATAACCTCAGCAGGAATTTGCAATGCCGCTCTTTTGTCACGCGCAATTAATTTTGTGTCCGTTTCCACAGAAGCTACTTCGCCTCCAGAATTCAACACACGTCTTTCTACCTCAATGCCGTAGCGTTTAATATCAAACCAACGCAGTCCCATATGCAGGGTTTCTACGCGACGTAAAAACAACAATGCATGAAGCATATTTTCCTGTGTACCACTTTCAAAGGGAATCATTTTAGGATCCAGTTTTTTCTTTGCCGTGGGTATTCGAGCAGAAGAATAATCTATTCCATTTGCCCATGTGTTTATACTTGCTACAGTAAAGTTTGCTGGAGGTCTTACCAATGTATTGTCAACCCAACGCTTCATATCTATCGCAGCATCTTCGTAACGTTTCAGGTGAATAAGAGCTTCGGCACGAACCAACATAGTTTCTTCTGTTGTAAATGGTACATAAGCTCCACGGGCGTACCCGATTCCTGCCACAGGATCCGTATACTCAAACATATAGGAAACACGGGGAAATAAAACTTTATCTAAATTTGTTCCCGCATAAACAGAAACACGTAGTACATAACCAGTTGCAGCTAATTTCCCATAAGGACCTTGCGCCATGGCTGTTTCATTGTTTGCCAAAAATGCGCCATGGGAATACCTCGAACCATAGGTATAGGGGCCAAATATTACACCATGTTGCGTTGCGGCAGTTGCTACCATTAAATTTGACTTTTCTTCACTTTTTGTATAAGATATTGCTCCATTTGGAAATCCTCTGCTCCCTACTGCGTCAGCGGCAATCCTTTCATAATTACGAAGTAAACTCGTTGGATTCGTACCAATCGCTGCATTTGCAAAACTGACGGCTTTTTCCCAATCTTGCATATATAAGGCGACTCGAGCGCGTAAAGCATTCGCCGCCCTAGAATTCATATGGTATTTGGGCGTAGATCCAAACGAAGAATCATCAATTAGCGGAATAGCTTCGTCTAGATCAGCTACAATATGATCATATACTTCTTGGACTGTATTCCGTTTATATTTCGGATCTAGGTCTACCTCCGCCGTAGTCATATAGGTAACTCCCAAATCTGTTACCGCATTTGCTTTTGTATAATGCTGCGCAAATAAATTAACAAGTGTAAAATGATTATAGGCTCTTACAGCTAAAGCTTCTCCTCGTTGTGGATTTAAACTGGCCGGATTCCCCATTTCTTCTATTGCTTTTAATGAAGCGTTTGCACTAGCGATCGCTTTATAACAAGCTTCCCAGACGTCTTTAGGTCCCTCATCCTGATTGTCTGTGACATCTTTCCAATGGAATAACTCCTCCATAAAACGCTGACTATTAGGATTAGTAGAACCATAATCATCTACATTATCTGATGAAAGTTCAGCACTCATCAAGTAAGCTACCTCTGGATAAGCAGAAACCAATAACTTATCAATTTTAGCCTCAGTATCAAGTTGAGCACGATTGTCAGGCATTTCATCCAAAAACTTATTGCAGGATGACAAACTCAGTCCACAAATCAATGCAATTGCTATATATATTTTTCTATTTCTTTTCATTTCAATTACGATTTAAAATTTCGATTACAGTCCTAAACGTAAAGTCAATGTATATTGTCTCGCTATTGGAGCAGCGACACCTCCAGCATTGACAAACTCGGGATCCTGTCCATTCAACTTTTTATCCGCATAAATCAAGAATAAATTGGTTGCATTAAAACGTAATCCTAAAGAGTTTATATTCCATGCTTTCACCAAATCCTTCGGGAATTCGTAGCTTAATGAAACATCTTTCATACGAATAAAATCACCTTTCGCCGTACGAACTGATGAATAATTATATGCACTATAGGCATACTTCAAATCATTAGCGTATGCCCTGTTCTGTCCAGTAGTAGCGATAATAGGTACATTCGTGAAGGCTTCATCTCCCGCCACCATCCAACGGTCTGCAAACTCCTTGGTTGATGCTGTCAAATCTGAATATTCGTTGGAAAATACTGGATTAAGGCGCACAACATTACCAAATGAATAAGTCATAAATACATTTAAACTAAAATTCTTATAACTAAATGTATTTCCAAAACCACCTGAATGAATAGGATCTGTAGGGCCCTCATATTTTAGAAAGCCTATTTTATCTCGTTCTTGAAAATTTAAATCAGTAACAGTTTCCTGATTATTTGTATTTAAAAAGACCGGCAATCCTTCATCATTCAATCTTACGAATGGGATAGAATAGAGTCCACGAACGGGGCCTCCTTCTAGCGCAAATCCAGTACCTGTTATGAGATCCATCACTTGAGTTCTAGTGTCTAAACGCGTTACCTTTGTTTTCACATTTGAATAAGTAAAATTTGATATCCATTTAAATGCTTGATCACGAAAGATATGACCAGTTAGACTCAACTCAGCCCCGTGTGATTTCATATCAGCCACATTACCAAATTTTGAAATCTGCCCTCCTAATCCTTGGGTATTGATAATACCGATCAAATCAAAATTATCACGCTTAAACCAATCAAAATCAAGATTTATCCGGTTATCTAAAAATCCCATGGATGTTCCGATATTCAACTCATGTTTTTTCTCGTAAGTCAGTCCATTATTTGCTAAATCAGCGATTTCTAAACCTGATTCAGCATCTCCTGCTGTCGGTCTCCATGGCGTGTAGGAACGATAAACAGCATAGGAATTTGTCACAGTCGACGGACCTCTATCACCGGTTAAGCTATAAGAACCCTTCAGTGTAAAATGAGAAAATGTTGGTCTTAAATTTTCAAAGAAATTTTCTTCATGAGCATTCCATGCCCCGGAAAGGTTCCAGCTAGGCATCCATCTTGCTGAAGTCGCCTCCCCTAATTTATTTGCACCTTCGTATCTAAACGTACCATTCAGAATATATTTTCCTGCATAAGAATAGGTAACATTCGTAAAAAATGCAGCTTGCCTATACCTTATATTTGTCGGATCATTTCTTCCATTTCGATTCACTGAGAAATATGGCGAATTTTCTTCCTGACCACGTTTAAATACCCGATAATCTGTAAAAGGGCTCTCTCCTAAGTCATACTGGAGGCCCCAACCTCTAAACCAGGTATTATCTCTTTGAGATGAAGTAAGTTCAGACCCGGCAAAAACATTAAGAAGATGGTTCTCTTTAAATGCCTTATTGTATTGCGCTGTAAAACGGAAGAGTTGTTCAAACATCGTATAATCTGTTCGATTATAGATTCCACCCTCAGGCAACACAGAAATAGGCCGTGCATAGGGATCATCCGGATCGGTATATAAAAATGGATTCTTATCACGAATCGTCGTATTGTCTGGCTCAGAAATACCTGCCCGATAAGCCATTGCCTGATTTGACCGATCTTTAATATAATGATGCTGTGTTGTCGACTGATAGCGAACAGACCCAAACGCACCTAACTCCAATCCAGGAATAACTTTCCATTTCAAGTCTCCCTGAAAGCGTAAATCAGCTACATTTATATCCATGTAATTGTTCTCTAACTCATGTAGGATATTAAAGGCAGCATAATTACGCGTATAGAATGTATTGGGGTCCAAGGTTCGCGAGGTATTCATTGCATAAGCATAAGGATTGATATCAAAATCACGTTTTACTTGCCCAAAGACAACATCCTTCGATTGTCCTAGGGTACCGGGAGCTTGTTGCTGCCGATAAGAACCGTTTGTAATGATGTTTAATTTAAGCTTGTCAGAAATATTGTAATTTGCATTCAAATTACCTGTATAACGATTTACCTTACTCCGCTTTGTCCATCCTGGATCAACTAATGCACTTAAAGAAGAATAATATTGGGATTTCTCTGTTCCCGAAGACATGCTGAGTGCGTGATTATGTTGAAGACTAGGTTGGAACAACTCTCCAAACCAATCGGTATTGCGATACTCAGCTTCTTTCAAAAAATTATTGACGTTATGTCTATCCGTAAATAGATCATTCGGAATCTCCCCGCGTTGAATACGTTTATATAGATCACCATAAACACCACTGTTGCTTGCGACAGGCAGATCGGCAAATCCAATATAACCTTTATTATACATGTCGTCGTAAACGGACATTTGCTCCTGAGAGTTCATGATATTAAACTCAGAATATCGCGGTGTCGCACGCGAAGTATATTCACCAGTATAATTTAATGAACTACGCCCCGCAGTACCTTTCTTTGTCGTAATTACGATTACTCCCGCCATGGCCCTAGCTCCGTAGATAGAGGTCGCGGATCCATCCTTCAGAATCTGGAAGGATTCGATATCATGAGCGTTCAACCCAGCAACAGCGGAACTAATTAGTGTTAATGCATCTCCCGATGAAAGCTCGTCTGAATTTACATCAGCGACGTCTTCGATAATCACTCCATCAACTACCCATAAGGGTTTTGAACTGCCATAGATAGATGTTGCCCCACGCACACGAATTTTGGGCGCCGTACCGAATGTTCCGGTAACATTTTGCACTGACACCCCTGCAACACGGCCTTCGAGGCCACGACTGGGATCAATCTGACCACCAATTTGCGCCGCTTCCCCCGAAATCTGTGAGGTTGCTCCCGTAAATAGGCGCTTATCAAGACGTTGCCCCATACCAGTCACAACAACCTCTTCAATCTGTCTCTCATCTGATGCCAACACAATCGGAACAACATTTCGTCCTTTAATGCCCACCTCAACAGCTCCATAGCCGACATAGCGAACTACTAGAGTGGCATCTGTACTAGCATTTATTCTAAAACTTCCATCACTAGCAGTCTGCGTAGTAATAGCGGTTCCTTTGACAGTCACTGTTGCCCCGGCCAGCGCATTTCCATCTTTATCTTTTACTGTACCAGAAACTCCTTGCTGCACAATATTACTCGACCTACTACCTTCCGTTTTCCCATTAACAGAAATCGTATTGGCAATAATCTTATACTCAATATTATTGCTTTTCAAAACGGCATTTAATGCAGCTGCAACGGAAGCATCTTTCAGATTGACATTGATCCTCACTTTGGAATCAATATTTTCCCCATAAAATAACTGCAGATTGGATTGTTTGGAAATCGCATTCAGCGCTTCTTCAATCCGTGCATTTTTCATTTTCAACGTAACTTTCTGCGCAATGCCATTGGCTTGAACTCCGGTCACAAAGGCGAAAAGAAGGCAGGTACTAATTTTCATAATACGTAAAGGTTTGCTAAACCGCGGGTCATGAGGTATCAGTCGCCACGTTTTGCCAAATGGTAAGTTATTCATACATTTACTCTTTGTGGTTAATTGGGTTTACTTAATTCGCTTTTTAAATTTTTAGGCCTTTTTAATCATTTCTGGACAGGGATGCTGCAACATTCCTGTTCTATTTTTATGTAAAGGCGCTTAGGTTAGGTATTATTTCTCTTACATAAGTGCTCCTCCTATTTGTTTTCTACTATTAATTCTTTTCCTTGAAGCTCAAATCTCAGGTCACAGACATAGGTCAGCATTTCTAACACCTCTGACAGCTTAACATCACGCTTAAAATTGCCGGTATACACTTTATCTAATGCTACATCTTTCTTGAATTTCACTTGGATATCGTACCATTTAGACAGTGTAGAGGCTATCTCAACAATGGTTTCTTTCTTAAAATAAAATTGATTATTATGCCAAGATAGGTCGTGTTCTAAATCGGCTTTTCCTTTCCGGAGCTGTTCTCCTATGAGATTCGCATATTCTCCGGGCTCCAGGACGATCACATTTCCAGAATGACTTACTCGAACTCTACCCGAAGATAATGTGGTACGAACATTATTACTATAAGCATTGATATTGAAATGTGTACCTAACACTTTAACCTCGTTTCCCTTGGACTCGACATAAAATGGCCGCTTTGCATCATGTGAAACCTCAAAATAGGCCTCGCCGTCTAAAATTACCCGACGTTCATTCTTATCGAATTTTTCAGGAAATTTAAGTTGCGAATTTGCGTTGACCCAAACTTGCGTACCATCCTCCAGATTTAACTTATAGAAATGCCCTTTAGGGACGACTAATGTATTGTATTCAATTGCCGATTCTGTCAGTGGTGCTACTACAGCAGCAGTTCCGCCTTTAGTCTCAGCCATAATAACTTTTGGGTCTAAGGTTTTTACCGAGCTTTCCAATGGGACTACTGACCCATCTGCCAACAGCAGTAAAGCTCCCCGCTGGGCGGGCAGGATATCTTTTTTTACGGTTTTATTCGTCGCTATTTTGCCCGAATCACTTACATCCCGATCACGCAGGTAAAATAGTACCGCACCGAATAACAGGATAAAAACAGCTGCAATGCGGAAAAATGGCCAATAATTAATCTTTTTAGGATGTCTAACAGCATTCACTTTTTGCCAAGCCTCTCCTTCGTCCAGATCTGCAAAAAAATTCAGATCCTGCTCGATATTGTTTGCATCGCGAAATTCTTCAATCAGATCGTCATTTCTTTGATCAGATTTACGCCAATGCTCAATTGAATCACGCTCAGCAACAGTTTCCTGTCCACGTAATAACTTATGGATTAGTTTGGCTATGTAACTGGTATTAGCTTTCATATCTATAGGTTATAAACCCTATAGATCGATACGGGGTGACAAGAAATTAAAATTATTTTAAGAAAAAAATAATAAAGGGTAAAAACTCAGGATGCAGTCTTTCCAGTAACATCTTCATACCGCGCTGTTTTTGAGTTTTAACGGTATTAACACTGATCTGAAGTCTTTCGGTAATCTCCAAATTAGACAAGCCTTCTAAATAGCCCATTTTGAAAATGTGCTGGCAGGCAGCGGGCATTTCCTGGATAATCCGGTAAACTTCATTGATGACCTCCGTATGAATGATGGTTAGTTCGACAGAATGTTCATCTTCTTCTGTAAAACCGACCTGTGACCAATATTTCTCCTTTACCTTCTCGTGCCGGATATATTTTAAACAGGAAAACCGTACCGCAGTGTATAAATAATTGCGAACAAAATTCTCGGATTCATCCATGCGCTGTTTTTCCTTAAAAAATGTAATAAAAGCTTCCTGTACCAAATCTTCGGCAACAGAAGATTCTCCCACAAATTTCCATGCGAAGTGACACAAACTTTTATAATGCTGTCTAAATAACTTTTCTTCAGGTCCCATAACATAAAACGGGTGTAATAAAAAATTGATCAGTTACTATTAATGGAGTCCAGTAAGCTAGTCTAGCATAAAGATAGAATTTTAATCTTACTTTAACAATTATTAACATGTTTATTACATATTTTGCAAAAACATCACGTATAATACTATTTATCACGCAGTTACCACAACACCATTCAATACCCATTCTATCATCACATCAATTTCCATCCATCAAAAATCTTCCTTCTATCAAAACAAAACCGATGTTTTATAGCATTTATATCAAGGAAAACATCACAAAAATTCCAATTTTTCTCCTTTTTTTACTATATTGTAGACTTTCAAAAAAACCTTCATAGCCAGATAAATATCAACAGCAATAAAATTTCGAAGGTTCTTATTGAAAAACAAATACTCCAATAAAAATTAAAACAAAGACTAAATGCTATTTACTGTTCTATCAGGAT
>JAQSXG010000003.1 GCA_029256785.1 Neobacillus sp. | reverse complement strand
TAGCTCGTCGGGCTCATAACCCGAAGGTCGCAGGTTCAAATCCTGTCCCCGCAATTAAGTTATTTTCAAGAAATACACTTGAAAAAACTTTGGTCCGGTAGTTAAGTTGGTTAGAATGCCTGCCTGTCACGCAGGAGGTCGCGGGTTCGAGTCCCGTCCGGACCGCCATTTTATTTAAATGGCAAACATTAAATGTTATGGCTCAGTAGCTCAGTCGGTAGAGCAGATTGCTCGCTTCTCCGAATTGCATCTATGGCAATCTGCGAGAAAAACCGTAAGGTTTTTTGAGCAAAGGATCCTAAGTAATAAAGGTTTAGGAAACAATTTAAGTTATGGCTCAGTAGCTCAGTCGGTAGAGCAAAGGACTGAAAATCCTTGTGTCGGCGGTTCGATTCCGTCCTGAGCCACCATTTTTTAGAAGAATATTAGTATAGTGGCGATTGTGGCGAAGTGGTTAACGCACCTGATTGTGGTTCAGGCATTCGTGGGTTCGATTCCCATCAGTCGCCCCATTATATTGCGGGTGTAGTTTAGTGGTAAAACCTCAGCCTTCCAAGCTGATGATGAGAGTTCGATTCTCTTCACCCGCTCCAATTAAGGGCCTATAGCTCAGCTGGTTAGAGCGCACGCCTGATAAGCGTGAGGTCGATGGTTCGAGTCCATTTAGGCCCATTTATTATATTATTCCGCAGTAGCTCAGTGGTAGAGCTATCGGCTGTTAACCGATCGGTCGTAGGTTCGAGTCCTACCTGCGGAGCCATATTTTGGGGAAGTACTCAAGAGGCTGAAGAGGCGCCCCTGCTAAGGGTGTAGGTCGGGTAACCGGCGCGAGGGTTCAAATCCCTCCTTCTCCGCCATTATTTTAGGCCCCTTGGTCAAGTGGTTAAGACACCTCCCTTTCACGGAGGTAACACGGGTTCGAATCCCGTAGGGGTCATATTTTATTTAAAGACTGATGACATATGTCATCAGTCTTTTTCGTATTTTAACAATAATCGTAGAATCATAGCAATTAACTGCTTACTAAATACTAGTAATTTTTTACAGTCAGTAATACTTACTCCGCTACTTTTTCTCTATTCTAATATAACTCTTTGATATTCTTCTATCAGAAAAAAACGTTGATAACGCTTACATTTATCCGGAAATTCAAAGCAATGGTAGTGACTTTTCTCACAATTCAAATAATATTTTTAACATAAAAAACTAAAAAAACTTTAGATATTCTTGTCATTAGATGATAAAAATCATGTCGTTTTTTGTTGAAATGCATGGAAAAACAGTAAACCTTAGTGCATTTTATCACCAATTGTCAGAAAAGATAAAAAAGTTTCATGAGGAATATATGAAAATTGGACTTATAATTAACCTTTGAAATATATATTTTCATTGAGGATGAGGTTAGCAATGGTAGTAAATACTTTATTTCCTACAGATTATCAGTTGCATTTATTTCATGAAGGAAATCTTTTTCAAAGTCATCAGTTATTTGGTGCCCATTTATTGAGGAATTCTGAAATGGTTGTCACCAGATTTTGTGTGTGGGCACCAAACGCAATAAAGGTAAGACTTGTAGGAGATTTTAATGGCTGGAATGGAGAAGGTTATGATCTACAAAGGATAAACAAAGAAGGTGTCTGGATTCTAATTGTTAATCAGAACATGGAAGGCTGCTTATACAAATATGAAATAATTTCAGCCCAAGGAGAAAAAATTTTAAAAGCCGATCCATTTGCTTTTTTATCAGAAGTTAGGCCAAATACTGCTTCGATTGTGTACTCTATAAAAAATTTCCACTGGCAAGATAATCTTTGGATTCAACAAAGAGAGAAAAGAAATTTCCTCTCTGAACCCCAAATCATTTATGAGGTCCATTTGGGCTCCTGGAAGAAACATTTAGACGGGGAGTTCTTATCATATACAGAAATGGCATCAGAACTTATTCCATATGTGGTTGAACATGGGTTCACTCATATTGAATTATTGCCGCTAATCGAGCATCCACTTGATATATCTTGGGGATACCAGGGAACGGGTTATTTTTCGGCAACTTCTCGTTATGGTAGCCCGGAGGATTTAATGTCTTTTGTTGACGCGTGTCATCTGAATGGAATTGGTGTCATCCTTGATTGTGTGCCGGGGCATTTTTGTAAGGATGCACATGGTTTATACAAATTTGATGGGTCCCATATATACTCGTATAGCAACGAGAGTGCAAGAGAAAACGTAGTCTGGGGAACGGCCAACTTTGACCTAGGTAGAGGAGAGGTTCAAAGTTTTCTTATTTCAAACGCAATATTTTGGATGGAGTATTTTCATATTGATGGATTTAGGATGGATGCAGTGGCAAACATTATTTATTGGCCAAATTCTGCTGAAAAACAAGAAAATCCTTTAGGTCTCGCTTTTTTAAAAAAGTTAAACAAAGAGGTTCATGAGTATGATCCCTCATTTTTAATGATCGGTGAAGATTCAACTGACTTTCCACATGTGACTGTACCCGTACATTATGGCGGCTTAGGTTTTGATTATAAGTGGAACATGGGCTGGATGAATGACATTTTGGAGTATGTAGAAACTCCACCAAATTCCCGCTCTAGTGTTCATTCCAAAGTTACATTTTCTCTCCTATATGCCTTTTCAGAAAATTTCATGCTTCCAATTTCACATGATGAAGTGGTTCATGGAAAAAAGTCATTACTGGATAAAATGCCTGGTGATTATTGGGAAAAGTTCGCTCAGCTGCGTTTATTTCTAGGGTTTATGTTTGCACATCCAGGTAAAAAGCATCTTTTCATGGGATATGAAATAGGGCAATTTTCTGAATGGAAGGATAAAGAGCAATTGGATTGGCATTTATTAGATTATGAAATGCACCTAAAAGTAAATAGCTATGTTAAGCAATTAACAAAGTTCTATAAACGGTCAAAAGCCCTCTACGAGCTCGATCATTTACAGAATGGATTTGAATGGATTGACCCAAATAATCGAGAACAATCAATTTTTTCTTTTATACGTAAAGGAAAAAATGTAGATGATTTCTTAATCATACTTTGTAACTTTACAGGCATTAGCTATACAGATTATAAAATCGGTGTACCTGTTCCAGGTGAGTTCCGTGAGACTTTTACAAGTGATCTAGAGGAATATGGCGGTGCCGGCAATGTTAATAAAAAAACAATTAGGGCCTTAGAAGACCCGTTTCATGGATACCCCTTTTCAATTGAAGTGGTCATTCCACCTTATGGTTTTCAAGTCATTCGGAAAGTAAATAAACGAAGGGAGAGAGTGGGTAATGGTAAAGAAAAAGTGCGTAGCCATGCTTTTAGCAGGAGGGAAAGGAAGTAGGCTAAATTCGTTAACGAAAGATCTAGCGAAGCCAGCTGTTCCTTTTGGCGGTAAATATAGAATCATTGATTTTACTTTGAGCAACTGTGCTAATTCTGGAATTGATACTGTTGGGGTTTTAACACAGTACCAGCCGTTACTTCTGAACTCCTACATTGGGATTGGAAGTGCATGGGACCTTGACCGTAAGGATGGAGGAGTAACCGTATTACCTCCATACAGTGAGTCCTCAGAGGTTAAATGGTATACAGGTACGGCAAGCGCCATTTATCAGAACCTTAATTACCTAAAGCAGTATCAGCCGGAATATGTATTAATCCTTTCAGGCGATCATATCTACAAAATGAATTACGAAAGTATGTTGGAATATCATATTGAACAGCGGTCAGATGTTACTATTTCCTTAATCGAGGTCCCTTGGGCCGAAGCAAGTAGGTTTGGAATTATGAATACGAATGAGGATATGAGAGTAACAGAATTTGAGGAAAAGCCTGCAAATCCAAAGAATAACCTTGCATCTATGGGCATTTACATTTTTAGCTGGAATGTACTAAAAGAATACTTAGAAATGGATGCTAGAACTGCAAGCTCGAGCCATGATTTTGGTAAGGATATCATCCCCAGACTTTTAGAGGAAAAGAAGAAATTATATGCCTATCCATTTAAAGGCTATTGGAAAGATGTCGGTACAGTACAAAGCCTATGGGAAGCAAATATGGATCTATTAAATGATGAATGTACATTAGATTTATTTGATCATGATTGGAGGATCTATTCAGTCAATCCTAATCAGCCTCCACAGTATATTTCCTCTGAAGCAATTGTTAAAGAGTCGCTAATTAATGAAGGCTGTACGATTGAAGGAGATATTGATAAATCTGTGCTATTTCAAGGAGTTAGTGTTGGAAAAGGCTCAATTATTAGAGAATCTGTTATTATGCCCGATGCAACCATTGGAAAGAACGTCAAAATTGAAAAGGTGATTGTGCCTTGTAATGTCACTATCCCGGACGGAACGATTATTCGTTCTTTAGATAATGAAATTATTCTTGTAACAGAGGAAATGTTGAGTGATCTATATCCAGTAAAATAGAAGAATAAAGCTTTGGAAGTGTCCAGCTTAGGGCACCCACAAAAATATAATCAGGCGGTGTCTAAGGCTAAATTTTTGGGAGGGACTCGGGAATGAAAAGAAAGCTATTAGGTGTTATAGATGCAACCACATATCATGATGATTTAGAGGAACTTTTGATCCACCGTTCATTGGCCGCACTTCCATTTGCAGGACGTTATCGTATTATTGATTTTGTACTATCGAATATGGTCAACTCGGGAATTCGGAGTGTAGCAATTTTTCCAAAAATGATATACCGTTCATTAATGGATCACCTTGGATCAGGGAAAAATTGGGATTTGAATCGCAAGCGAGATGGGCTTTTCTTTTTCCCATCACCAATTGTCGACTATGATAATAATAAAATTGGTTCATTTGAACAATTTGGTGCCAATATAGATTTTTTCTATCGCAGTACTCAGGAGTATTCAATCATTACAAATTGTTATACTGTTTCTAATATGAGCTTTAGACCGATATTGGATTGGCATATGGATTCAAATTGTGATATCACCGAAATTTATCACAAAGATGGTCATTCCCTAGATATGTATTTAGTCAAAACCTCCTTATTGATTAAATTAATTGAAACTAGACATGAAACAGGATATACGTGCATGAGGGATGTAGTAAATGACCTTGATAATCTCTACTCTATTTGTCGCTATGAGTATTCTGGATATACCATGATGATCAATTCCATAGAAAACTACTTTTCTACTAGCATGAATTTGTTGAATTCAGAGGTATGGAAGCAATTATTCTTAAAAGACCAGCCTATTATTACTAAGGTAAAAGATGAGCCACCGACTCGTTATCTTAAGGGTTCACTTGTAAAAAATGCGATGATTGCTAACGGCTGTTTAATAAGTGGTGCTGTTGAAAATAGTATCATTTCCAGAGGTGTTAAAATTGGCAAAGGTGCAGTTATAAAAAATTGTATCATTATGCAAAAGTGTCATATTGAAGAGGACTGTTACCTTGATTCAGTTATTCTTGATAAAGATGTAAAAGTTGAGGCTGGAACCATTTTGAAGGGGTCAGTGGCATCCCCGTTTGTTGTTAGAAAAGGTACGAAACAAGGAGCGCTGATGAACACGTGAAAGTATTATTTGCTGTATCCGAGTGCGGACCGTTTGCTAAATCCGGGGGACTTGCAGATGTTGCAGGCTCTCTCCCGAAAGAACTGAGGAGTCTTGGTACTGATATCAGGGTCATGCTCCCTAAATATGGATCCATCGCAGAGAGCTACAAAAGTAAAATGAAAAAGATAAAGGATTTTACCGTTCCGGTTGGTTGGAGAAATCAGTACTGTGGAATCGAAGAACTCAGCTATAAAGATATTACTTATTATTTCATCGATAATGAGTACTACTTTAAGCGGGATGGACTTTATGGATATTTTGATGATGGGGAAAGGTTTTCTTACTTCAATCGGGCTGTCCTGGAAGCATTAGCACATCTCGACTTTTATCCGGATGTTTTGCATTGTCATGATTGGCATACGGCAATGATTCCCTTCTTGTTAAGGATGGAGTATTACAACCGCAAGGGGTATGGTTTCATTCGAACTGTATTTACCATTCATAACTTACAATTCCAAGGGATTTTTCCTAAAGAAACCTTAGGAGACTTGTTAGGGTTGGATTACAAGCTATTTCACCCAGAGCATTTAGAGTTTTACGGAAATATTAATTTTATGAAGGGGGCACTTGTAGCAGCCGACAAAATTACGACGGTTAGCCCAACCTATAAGCAGGAGATACAAAGTGTCGAATATGGTGAAAAACTCGATGGTTTATTGAAAACAAGAGGAGAAGATTTGTTTGGAATATTAAATGGGATTGATGAGGATTTTTATAATCCAGCCATTGACCCGTTCATTTATCAAACCTATTCTCCAAAAGACTTTGCTAAAAAATGTGTAAATAAAAAAGAAGTTCAAAAGCATTTTGGGTTACCTGAAAACCCTGAAACACCGTTAATGGTGATGATAACTAGACTAACTAAACAAAAAGGTTTGGATCTCGTTAAAAATGTTCTCCGAGAAATTTTACAGGAAGATTTGCAACTTATCGTTCTTGGTACTGGTGATTATGAGTACGAAGAATATTTACGACAAGCGGCAAATATTTATCCTGAAAAATTAAAGGTACAAATCGGTTTTAATGAGAGTCTTGCTCATAAACTATATGCTGGGGCTGACTTGTTTTTAATGCCTTCGCGCTTTGAGCCTTGCGGCTTAGGTCAGTTAATTGCAATGAAATATGGTGCTGTTCCAATCGTTAGGGAAACAGGCGGCCTTAATGACACAGTCCAATCGTGGAATGAGCATACAGCGGAAGGAAATGGGTTTTCTTTTAAGCACTTTAATGCCCATGATATGCTTTATACAATAAAAAGGGCATTAAGTTATTATCATGACGATGCATGGGAAACAATCGTTCAAAAGGCAATGGACAGGGATAATAGCTGGGCTCAATCGGCATTTAGGTACAACCAACTGTATGCTGAGCTCATCTCAAGGAGTGAAACCCATGTTTTCTAGTAAAATAGAGTTTAAGAATACCTTTTTAAAAAGACTTGAAATGGTCTGCGGGAAAAGCTTTTCTGAGAGTTCAGACAGAGATCATTATCAAACCCTAGGAAATATGATACGAGAGTATGTAAGTAATGATTGGATTAAAACAAATGAGCGTTATCATTATATAAGAGGAAAACAAGTATACTACCTTTCTATTGAATACCTACTAGGGAAACTCCTGAGGCAAAATTTAATTAATTTAGGTATTGAAGGAACCGTTCAAGAAGGACTGCAGGAACTAGGAATAGATTTAAGTGAACTCGAGGAATTAGAAGCAGATGCTGGTTTAGGAAATGGCGGATTAGGAAGATTAGCTGCCTGTTTTTTAGATTCACTCGCTACGCTTAATCTTCCAGGGCATGGACATGGGATTCGCTACAAACACGGGCTGTTTGAGCAGAAAATAGTTGACGGTTACCAAGTAGAACTGCCAGAGCAATGGTTAAAGAGCGGTAACGTCTGGGAAATCCGCAAAGCTGACCTCGCTGTAAAAATACCCTTTTGGGGAAAAGTTGAGGGAAGAATCGATAATGGTAGACTCGTCTTTCATCATTTGAATGCAGAAACAATAATGGCCGTTCCTCACGACATGCCTGTCATTGGTTTTAATACTGATACTATTAATACATTAAGACTTTGGAATGCTGAGCCATCGCAATTTCCATTTCATGCAGATATATTAAAATATAAACGGGAAACTGAATCAGTTTCAGAACTTTTATATCCTGATGATACCCATGATGAAGGGAAAATCTTGCGGCTAAAGCAACAGTATTTTCTGGTATCAGCTAGTATTCAGTCTATTATTCGAACATATCGAAAGCAGCATGGGAGCTTAAAAGATCTCCATCAACATGTTTGTATTCATATAAACGATACCCACCCTGTATTGGCTATTCCAGAACTAATGAGAATTCTGGTTGATGAGGAATGTCTTGCATGGGAACAAGCGTGGGATATTACAAAGCATACGATTTCCTATACGAATCATACGACATTGTCAGAAGCATTAGAAAAATGGCCAATAAGAATTTTCCAACCTTTGTTACCGAGGATTTATATGATTGTTGAAGAAATTAATGAGCGTTTTTGCAGAGAGCTATGGGAACAGTATACAGGTGACTGGGAAAGAATAGGGAAGTTAGCCATTATTGGTGATGGATTTGTAAGAATGGCTCATTTGGCTATCGTTGGAAGTTTCAGTGTCAATGGAGTTGCAAAGCTTCATACTGAAATTCTTAAGAAACGGGAGATGAAGGAGTTTTATCTGCTTTTTCCGGAGAAGTTTAATAATAAGACAAATGGAATTGCCCATCGCCGTTGGCTATTAAAGTCAAATCCAGGATTATCATCGTTAATTTCAGAGTCTATCGGTAGTTCATGGACCCATTCACCAAGTGAACTCATACAGTTGCTAAAATATGAAAATGATTCTTCCTTTCTAAATCAGCTCTTAAAAATAAAAAATGAAAACAAGCATAGACTTACGGATGTCATTCAAAGTAAAAACGGGGTTAAGGTCAATCCAAGTGCCATTTTTGATATCCAAGTTAAACGGCTTCACGCTTATAAAAGACAGCTTTTAAAGGTATTACACATTATGTACCTCTATAATCGAATGAAAGAAGATTCTAGTTTTACTATTGTTCCCCGAGTGTTCATCTTCGGAGCAAAAGCTTCTCCGGGTTATTATTACGCCAAGAAAATAATAAAACTAATTAATACAGTTGCTGAAAAGGTTAATAATGATCCAGTAATAGGGGATAAAATGAAAGTAATTTTCCTGGAAAATTATCGTGTTTCACTGGCGGAAAAGGTATTCCCCGCTGCTGACTTAAGTGAACAAATATCCACCGCAAGTAAAGAAGCATCGGGTACTGGAAATATGAAATTTATGATTAATGGGGCATTAACAGTAGGTACCTTGGATGGTGCGAATATTGAGATTCATGAATTAGTAGGAGATGAGAATATCTTTACGTATGGTCTTACTTCTGACGAGGTTCTCCACTATACACAGCATGGTGGTTACCAATCTAAAGAGTATTATCATCATGATAGCCGTATCCGCCAGGCAGTAAATCAGCTTGTAAATGGTTTTTTTCCTGGTGTGTACAATGAATTTGAACCTATTTTTGATTCTTTGCTTGAGGAAAACGATCAATACTTTGTTCTGAAGGATTTTGCACCATATGCTGATATTCAAAAGAAAATTGGAGAAACCTTTAGGGATCAACAGGTTTGGCAAAGAAAATGCCTTATTAATATTGCCCATGCTGGTTATTTTTCAAGTGACCGAACAATTAAGGAATATGCAGACCATATCTGGGGAATCAATCCGGTATAGTAAAAAAACTTCTGCCAAAGTGGCAGAAGTTTTTTTATATAAAGTAACCAATAAAAACACCAATTGCGAGTAAAAAGCCGAAGATTGTGTTTGTTTGTGCCGTAGCCTTCATTGCTGGTGCCATTTGGAGCTGTGTAGTTCCTGCAAAGAAAGCTTTTATTGCTTTAATCGCTTTTGGAGCACTTAGAAGGACAAGAGCACTCCAAATCGGTGTCACGGAAAAAATAATGAGTCCAATAACCCAAATATAAGATACAATAAACATGATAGCTAGTAAATAAACGGCTTTCTCTTTACCTAACAATATTGCCAGTGTTTTACGCCCGTTTTCCTTATCACCATCTAGATCACGAATATTATTTGAAAAATTAATAGCACCTACTAAGATAAAAATCGGCATTGAAACAAGAATACTAGTTGTCGTAACTGTTCCAGTTTGAATGAAAAAAGTGATTAGCGTAATAAGCATTCCCATGAAAAACCCAGAAAATAATTCACCAAACGGAGTATACGCAATCGGTAACGGACCACCGCTATATAGATAACCAAATGCCATACAAACAAGGCCAACTAATGCTAGCATCCAACTGCTGCTCATGCAGATATATACGCCTAATAATAGGGATATTCCATATAAGCTTAAGGCAATTTTCATGACTGTCTTTGGCTTAATGCCATCGCGAACGATAGTACCACCAATACCTACGGAATGCTCATTATCCAAGCCGCGCTTAAAATCGTAATATTCATTAAACATATTTGTTGCTGCTTGAATTAAAAGGCTAGCAAGTAACATGGCAATAAATAAACCCAGATGTGTATTGCCGTACTGAAGTGCAAGTGCTGTTCCGAGTAAAACCGGAACAAAAGATGCGGTTAATGTATGAGGACGAGTCATTTGCCACCATACTTGGAACCCGCGGTTTGACTCGACAGCAGGCTTTGAACTTTGCTGTAAATTTGTCTGCATTCGTAAGTTCTCTCCCTTTAAAAAAGTAGTTATTTTTATAGTTTGTATAATTAGTTTTGTACTTGGACAAAGTTTCTTTCCAAACCTTAGTGTATGGAATCTGGTGATTAGTGTCAATGGCTATTTGCTAGCCGATTTAGCATATAATTCCTGCATGACTATATTTTTATTATTCGAGGGAAAATGTTAGTAACGAATATCAAAACTGCCTGACACAAAACTTTTGATATATAATATAGAATGAATGAGCTAAGGTAGTGACAAGAATAACTTACTTCTTTACAATTAGTGTAGTATCTTAATTTAGCTATAAAATGAATGGATTGCAGTCACATGGATGTTTTGGAGGGATTTTTTTGGTTACCATTCAGGAAACAGAATTAAAAGAACAAGGTCTTTTGGCTGTTAATCGTGCACAAAAACTTGGCCGTCCTATATTAATTAGTGAAGTTCATAAAGTGGAAACGATTTACCCGTTGGCTTTTTTCAATAGTGGAAGAGAAAGCTTTCTTGGGGAACGCTTTTATTGGAAAGATCCAAAAGAATCAATTGTACTAGTAGGACTTGGTATATCAAAACAAATTCAGTCGGATCAGGCTACTGACCGCTTTTTTCATGTTGAGGATGAATGGAAAAAGTTCTTAAAGGATAGTTTTGTTAGTAATCCTTATACTGAAAATGGTTTAGGTCCTGTAATGTTTGGCGGATTTTCTTTTGACCCGAGTAAGAAAAAAACAGACCTTTGGTCAAAATATGCAGATTCATTGTTCCATGTTCCCAAATATATGTTAACCGTCATCGAGGGTCAGACATTTTTAACGACTAATATTGTTTGTACACCAAATGATGATCATTCACTATTTGAAAAGGTGATTGAAGAGAGAGCTCAGTTATTAGACTCTCTTAAAGGAAGCTATGAGTTCAGAGCAGCAAATCTCCTCGATATAAGCGAAATATCTCCGGATAAATGGAAACAATCGGTTGAAGATGTGGTTAGTGACTTAAAGGAAGACCACCTGAAAAAGGTAGTTCTTGCACGTGAATTACGATTGTCCTTTGATCACCCTGTCATGGCAGAGGGTGTTTTGGCAAATCTATATAGACAGCAGCGGGAGAGTTTTATTTTTGTATTTGAATCCAACGGAGATTGCTTTGTGGGTGCCACACCGGAAAGGCTTGTGAAAAAACAGGCAAACAATGTTTACTCCACTTGCTTGGCTGGTTCAATCCCACGAGGGAAGTCAGAGGAAGAGGACCAAGTATTAGGAGATAAATTATTAAATGATCAAAAAAACCTACTTGAGCACGGATATGTTGTAGAAATGATAAAGGAAGCATTAGAAGAGTCATGTGAGGAAATCATCTTACCTGACAAGCCTCAACTAATGAGGATCACGGATATTCAGCACCTTTATACACCTGTGATTGGAAAATGTCATAAGGATGCCTCCTTGTTATTATTAGTGGAGAGACTTCACCCAACCCCAGCCCTAGGTGGATTGCCAAAACAGGAAGCTGTGGAGAAAATTAGAGAAGTGGAAGAACTAGATCGTGGGTTTTATGCTGCCCCGCTTGGTTGGGTTGATTACCGCGGAAATGGAGAATTTGCTGTCTCGATTCGTTCTGGATTAATTCAGGGGCAAGAAGCTTCCTTGTTTGCCGGATGTGGTGTTGTTGCAGATTCTGATGCTGAAAGTGAATATCAGGAAACACGGTTAAAGTTTAGACCAATGCTTCGAGCGCTTGGAGGAAATTGAGATGAACCATCAGGATTCATTAACGACTTATATTGCAGCCTTTGTGGCAGAATTAGTTAAAACCGGGGTTACAGACGTTGTTGTTAGCCCCGGTTCAAGATCGACCCCAATGGCTATGGTGATGGCGGAACACCCTGAATTGAAAGTTCATATTCATGTGGATGAACGTTCTGCAGCCTTTTTTGCCTTAGGGATTGCGAAAGTTACAAACAGAGCAGTTGCAATACTTTGTACATCTGGCACGGCAGCAGCAAATTACTTTCCTGCCATCGTCGAGGCACGATATTCTCGTGTACCGCTAATCGTACTAACGGCGGACCGTCCACATGAGCTAAGAGAAGTTGGTGCACCTCAAGCGATTGACCAAATTCATCTATACGGACAGCATGTGAAATGGTTTGCAGAAATGGCCCTGCCTGAGAAAAGTAATGAGGTAATTAGGTATGCTCGGACGGTGTGTGCTCGTGCAGCAGCAATTGCCTGTCAAGCACCTGCAGGCCCGGTACATTTGAACTTTCCATTGCGAGAACCATTAATTCCTAAAATTGATGATGATTTATTCATCCTAAATGAACGTCCTATGGGGTATGTTCAAGTTCGTAATGGAGAGCTAACAATAAGCGATGGGCAATTAGATGAAATTGCTCAAGTCGTAAAAAGCTATTCAAAGGGCATCATTGTTTGTGGAAATATTGCAGATGAGAGATTCGCTGCCGCAGTAACTCGTCTATCAGATAGATTGAATTTTCCCATTTTAGCGGACCCTTTGTCACAACTTAGAAGTGGACAGCATAACCTTGAAAATGTCATTGAAACCTATGATACCTTTTTAAGAAATGACGATGCAAAAGAAACGCTAAGACCTGAGATTATTTTGAGATTTGGAGCCATGCCTGTATCAAAGGCGTTAACTATATTCTTGAAGGAAAATCATCAGATTAATCAATTTGTTATTGATGGAGCGGGTGGTTGGCGTGACCCAGGTGCAATGTCAACAGAAATGATATTCTGTAATGAGACTATCTTTTGTGAAAGATTATTAGGCATCATGGAGGCTAACCCGAACACTAACTTCTTAGAAAAATGGCAGGAAGTTAACAATCTTACGAAGGAAAGTATGACAAGAATAAAGGAACATTCACAACTTAGCGAAGGCGGATTGTTTTATCAATTGGCGGAAAGTCTTCCCGAAGGTGCAACCCTGTTTGTTGGGAATAGTATGCCAATAAGAGATATAGATAGTTTCTTTCTTAATAATAAAAAATCAATAAAAGTAATGGCAAATAGAGGCGCAAACGGTATCGACGGAACCGTTTCCACTGCTTTGGGTGTAGCATTTTATTCGAAGCCCTTATATTTGGTATTAGGAGACCTTACTTTTTTTCATGATTTAAATGGCCTAATAGCGGCGAAACTATATGATATTGATATTCATATTATCCTTATTAATAATAATGGTGGGGGTATATTTTCATTCCTTCCTCAGTCAGAGCATCCGAAAAACTTTGAACTACTTTTTGGTACACCCCTTAATATTGAATTTGAGCATGCAGTCCGTATGTTTAATGGTAGCTTTACGAAAATCTCAGATTGGGATCATTTTAACGAAATGATGAAAAAATCTAGTGAAGCTAGAGGACTTAATGTTTATGAAATAACGACAAAAAGAGATAGAAATACAGAGGAGCATCGCGAATTTTGGCGTTCTGTTTCCCAGGAAATATCAGTTTATGTCAAAGGTGAGCATTTGTGAAGGTGATAGTTGACGGTGTTCAATATCATGTCGAAACATATGGTGAGGGATTCCCACTATTACTTCTCCATGGATTTACCGGGGATGGGTCGACTTGGGCACCTTACCAAGATGTTTGGGGACAGCACTCAAGGTTAATTATTCCAGACATAATTGGACATGGTAACACAGATGCACCTGATGATTTGAACCGGTACCAAATTGAGGCTGTGGCAGCAGATTTGGTGAATATCCTTGATCAACTGGATGTGAAGCAGGTTGACATTCTCGGCTACTCTATGGGTGGGAGGCTTGCACTTACGATTGCACTTCTATATCCTGAGAAAGTAAGAAAGTTAATCTTAGAAAGTGCTTCACCAGGGCTCCTAACGGAGGAAGAAAGGCAAGACCGTCGGAAAAAGGACACAGAACTTGCAAAATTAATAAATGAACAGGGTATACTATCGTTTGTAGATTATTGGGAAAATATCCCGTTATTTTCGACAATGAATGCCCTTCCAGAAAGTAATAAGGAAACGATCCGAAAGCAAAGATTAGCGAATTCTCAAAAGGGGCTGGCCAATAGTCTGCTAGGAATGGGGACAGGCTCCCAGCCCTCATGGTGGGAGGACTTAAGCAACTTAGGTGGAGAAGTATTGCTACTAACCGGTGAGAAAGATCAAAAGTTCTTATTGATTGCAGAAAACATCAAAAAAAATTGCAGTAGTGCCACTTTAGTAGTTTTTAATGAAACAGGACATGCAATTCATGTGGAAGAAATAGAAAAGTTTGGTACAATAGTAAGTGACTTTTTGTTGAAATAAAAGGAGGAATAAGTTTTGACAGTTGAATGGATTGCTGGACGTAAATATGAAGAGATTTTATATGAAACATATAATGGGATTGCGAAAATTACGATTAATCGCCCACAGGTACATAATGCATTTACACCGAGAACCGTTTCAGAACTAATTGATGCCTTTGCCTATGCACGTGATGATAAAGATGTTGGGGTCATTGTGCTAACTGGAGCTGGAGACAGAGCATTTTGCTCTGGTGGAGACCAAAGTGTACGTGGACATGGTGGTTATGTTGGAGAAGACAATATTCCACGCCTAAATGTTCTAGATTTACAACGCCTCATCCGAGTTATTCCTAAACCAGTAATAGCAATGGTAAAAGGATATGCAATCGGCGGCGGTCATGTACTTCATATCGTCTGTGATTTAACAATTGCTGCAGACAATGCTGTGTTTGGCCAAACAGGTCCCAATGTTGGAAGCTTTGATGCTGGTTATGGTTCTGGCTATCTTGCAAGAATTGTTGGCCATAAGAAAGCTCGTGAAATTTGGTTTTTATGCCGTCAATATAATGCTCAGGAAGCGCTTGATATGGGCTTAGTCAATACTGTAGTTCCTCTTGAAAAGATTGAAGAGGAAACAATCCAGTGGTGTAATGAAATGCTTGAAAAGAGCCCAACTGCCCTTCGTTTCATTAAGGCAGCAATGAATGCTGATACAGATGGCTTAGCAGGTCTTCAGCAATTTGCAGGTGATGCGACACTTCTTTACTATACAACTGATGAAGCGAAAGAAGGCCGCGATTCATTTAAAGAAAAGCGTAAGCCAGACTTCGGTCAATTCCCGCGTTTTCCTTGATAAAAATACACTGCAGCTTGATGGTACCCATCAAGCTGCTTTTTAATATTTAGGAGTGGAAAGATATGAGTAATGAAATCATGCCTAACTTTTTAAAGAATAGAGCATTCCTTACACCGGACAGAACAGCACTGTTTTTCAATGAACAAACGTTAACTTTCAAAGAACTTTATGAACAATCCTATCAAGTTGCTGGCAAACTTCAAGCATCAGGTGTGAGAAATGGTCAATTTGTGGGTGTATTGCTGAAAAATCACCTAGATACCGTTGTTATATTGTTTGCTTTGCAACTCTTAGGAGTGAAGACAGTAATGCTTAATAACCGGCTGACAACCGTGGAGTTGGCATGGCAGCTCAACGATTCACAAGCAGCCTATTTGATAATGGAAGGATCTTATCTTGAGGCAAACGAAATAGTAACACTTGAAGTAACTATTCTTAAAAAAGAAGAATTATTTTCTACTGACTTTGAGTTGCCGGTTATACAGGAAGAAATCTGTTTAACAGATGTTTGTACTGTCATGTATACATCAGGCACAACAGGTAATCCCAAGGGTGTGCTACAAACCTATGGCAACCATTGGTGGAGTGCTATTGGGTCCGCACTAAATTTAGGGTTTACAGATAAGGATCGCTGGCTGTGCAGTGTTCCACTTTTTCATATCAGTGGTTTCTCTATCCTAATACGCAGTGTTATTTATGGGATGCCGTTAATCCTCCATGAAAGCTTTGATGCCAAAAGGACGATTGAAGAAATACAAAGTAAACAGGTCACGATCATGTCGGTGGTTGGAACAATGCTAACGAAGGTAATTGAGACACTTGAAGAAGAATTTCTTCCTAGCAGTTTCCGTTGCTTTCTTCTAGGAGGTGGACCAGCACCGCTGCCTTTATTAAAAGCATGTATGGCAAAAGAAGTACCGGTATTTCAAACGTATGGCATGACGGAAACATCCTCTCAAATAGTGACGCTTTCACCGGAGTACAGCCTAACAAAAATAGGCTCTGCCGGTAAACCATTATTCCCTGCTCAACTTCAAGTTCTTCTAGAGGATGGATGTATGGCGGGACCAATGGAAGCAGGCGAAATTGTTGTTAAAGGACCCAATGTTACAGCGGGTTATTTAAATCGGCAGGAAGCGAACATGGATAAATTTAAGAATGGCTGGTTTTACACTGGGGATATTGGAAAATTAGATGAAGAGGGATTTTTATATGTCCTAGACCGTCGCTCTGATTTAATCATTTCAGGTGGTGAAAATATTTACCCGGCAGAAATAGAAGCGGTACTACTTGCACATCCAGGAATTTCTGAAGCGGGTGTTACTGGTATAGAAGATAAAACCTGGGGACAGGTGCCAATTGCCTTTGTCGTTCAAAATAAAGAGTCAATTGTTTCTGAGGAAGAACTTATGCAATTTTGTTTAGCAAATTTAGCAAAATATAAGGTTCCAAAAAAGTTTGCTTTTATTAATAAGTTGCCGAGAAATGCTTCAAAAAAGCTTTTACGAAGAAAGTTACTAGAAATCTTAGAAGATGGTAGGTTGGAAAGATGAATATTTCAACCGTTCAGCTATATGTGATTAAAATGCCTTTAAAGATTCCGTTTCAAACCCATCTGGAAACAGTGATTGACAGAGAAGGCATAATTGTTCAGGTAACAGACGTTGATGGTATTTCAGGCTATGGTGAGGGAGTTGCCTTTACAACACCGTGGTACACGGAAGAGACAGTTAAAACAAGCATGCATGTTTTAACCGATATATTGATTCCATTACTACAAAAAAATCCGATATCTCATCCTGAAGAAGCTACAAATATTTTTAAATCAGTCAAAAGGAACTTTATGGCAAAGGCTGGATTAGAAATGGCGCTTTGGGATTTATATGCTAAAAAGCAGTCAAAGTCTCTGGCTTCAGTAATTGGTGGTACTAGGCAGAAAATTTCTTCAGGAGTTGTAGTTGCTGCGGATTCTACGGTAGTGGCTTTAAAACAAATTGAAAAGTTTCTATCTGAAGGCTATCAACGTTATAAAGTTAAAATTAACCCCAAGCAAGACTATGATTTTTTAGCGGAAATTAGGAGTCACTTCCCAGACCTACCTTTGATGGCCGATGCAAATTCAGCTTATTCCTTAAAGGATTTAGATCATTTAAAACGGCTGGATGATTTTAATTTACTAATGATTGAGCAGCCGTTAGCAGCCGATGATATTATTGAGCACGCCATGCTACAAAAAAACATGAAAACACCCATATGTCTTGATGAAAGTATTGTGACCTTTGAAGATGCAAAACAGGCAATTGAGCTTGGAAGCTGCAGGGTGATAAATATTAAAGCAGGCCGAGTTGGCGGTATTGGTGAAGCCAAAAAAATTCATGATTATTGTCTTGAGAAGGAAGTTCCGGTTTGGTGTGGCGGAATGATAGAATTTGGAATCTCACGGGCACATAATATTTCCCTTGCATCACTGCCAGGTTTCACGATTCCAGGTGATATCTCTGCCTCAACCCGCTTTTGGGAGGAAGATATTATCTATCCTGAAATCACAGTCAATGGCGGTTATGTCAATGTACCAACCGAACCAGGAATCGGATTCACCATAAATGAAAAAAGGCTTAAACAAGTCCAACAGACAAAGGTCGTTATTAATTTTTAAACAATAAACCCAGGCAGCGAGTGCCTGGGTTTATTTTTAAAGATCAGATGGCTCAAATGTTTTACAATCAGTTTCCTTACTGCTATCAGCAGTTTTTCCTTTATGGCTGACAACATAAATGCTTTCTGCACTACATTTATTTCCCTTTGCCCAATAAGAGCAATTGTTTACCTCACAAAGAACATCCTGTGCCATCTCGGTATCACTCCTTAGTGTAATTCGTAATACAAAAATAGCTTATGAAATTTGTGTTACTACTATCCATAGAAGTAAAAGGCAAATCTAGTGGTATTTGCTAATCTTTTAATGCGGTATTTAAGGAATCCAAATTCTGTTCCATTAAAGTAAAATACGTTTCCTTATTCTTAATATTATCTTTTGTTAAAATTGCTAAATTATGGATTGGTAAGGCTCTTGCACCAATTTCCTTTTGGACGACTTCTGCTAAATTTGATTGGACATTTTGTTCAAAGAAAATATGCTCAAGTCCCTCTTGATCTGCTAAGGAGATAATCTTCTCCAGTTCCCTTTGCGATGGTTCATTAGATGTTGAAAGACCAGAAATACTTATTTGTTCAAGACCGTATCGCTGTTCCCAGTAACCAAATGCAGCATGGGTAACGATGATTTTTTTCTGCTTAGCAGATTTTATCGTCTCATCAAAGGAAGCATGTAATTCATCTAAATCACCAGCAAGTTGGGAATAATTAGTTTTAAAAAACTCTTTATTTTCCGGCATTTTTTCAATCAAGGCATCTCTTACAACCGCGGCCATTTCTTTTGCAAAAATAGGGTCAAGCCATACATGCGGGTTGATATCACCATGTTGATGACCTTCATCGTCATGGGCTTCACCTTCATGTTCATCTTCTTCCACTAAATGAAGGTTAGTAGCAGTGGGCCATAACTCTACGTTTTCATTTTTTAATGACCCCTTTGCTTTTTCAACAAAGCCCTCTAAGCCTAATCCGATATAGAAGAATAGGTCTGAATCAGCCAGTTTCATCATATCTTTTTGCGATGGTTCAAATGTATGTTCATCGGCACCTGGAGGATAGATGGTGTTCACATCAACAAATTTCCCTCCAATTTGCTCAGTAAAATATTGTAGTGGGAATACTGTTGTATAGATAGTTAAAAGGTCTTCCTCATTTTTTGTTTCATTTGGTTCGTTAGAGCAGGCAGAGAGAACCAGCCCTAAAGATAAAAGAAGGGTAAAAAAGCTAATAAATTTCTTCATATAATGCTCCTTCATATGTTTATAAATCGTATTTATTCCGATTTATTGTTCAAAAATTTTTAGAATTCAAATAATAGGTATTTGTGCATAATACGGAACGATTCCGATTTCTCTTTGTATCTTACAAAAAAAATAGCGTTTTTGCAAGTATAAAAAATTGGCACATCGGTTAGGATTTTTGTATTCTAGAGAGAAGAAAATAAAAGAGGTGGGATAGATATGAGTGATTCTACATTATTAAATGAAATACTTGAATATAATCAAAAGTTTGTTGAGACACGTGAATATGAAAAATATGAAACGACTAAATTTCCAAATAAGCGTATGGTTATCCTAACATGCATGGATACAAGATTGCTTGAATTATTGCCTAAGGCAATGAATTTAGGTAATGGCGATGTGAAGACAATAAAAAATGCAGGTGCGCTTGTATCACACCCGTTTGGTAGTATTATGCGAAGTATTTTAATTGCTGTCTATGAATTGCAGGCGCAAGAAGTCCTTGTAATTGCCCATCACGATTGTGGTATGAGCGGCTTAAAGGCTGAGCCTGTAATCGAAAATATGAAAAGCCGGGGAATCTCAGATGAAACAATTAATACCCTGTCCTATTCCGGTATAAATATTAACAAATGGCTCCATGGTTTCGATAATGTAAAGGAAAGTGTTGAGCACAGTGTAGGGGTAATTAGAAATCATCCGCTTATGCCGCAGGGTGTCCCTGTTCATGGATTAATTATTGACCCACATACAGGTGAACTTGATCTTGTTGTCGATGGATATGATGCTTAATGTTCCTTCTTATCCGGCACAGGGTCAATACCACCTGGATGGAAGGGATGGCATCTTAAAATCCGTTTTAACGTTAGCCAGCCACCTTTTAATGCCCCGAAACGTTGAACAGCCTCAAGTCCATAATGGGAGCAGGTGGGGTAAAAACGGCAGGTTGGGGGTTTTATAGGTGAAATAACCACCTGGTAAAATCGGATAATAGCAATAAACGCTTTCTTAAACATAAAAACACTCCCTAATAGCGTATATTCAAACCTTACCACAGAAATAAAAAAACGTCTAAATAGTTCCATTGAATAAATCAGATGAATTTAGTCGGAATTTGATGTATCATATAGTTAGACTAAATAGGGAGTGATACTATGCCTTCAGTAGAAAGTTTTGACTTAGACCATAATGCGGTTAAAGCCCCATATGTAAGACATTGTGGTGTACATAAGGTTGGAAGTGACGGACTGGTTAATAAATTCGATATCCGTTTTTGCCAACCCAATAAACAAGCAATGAAACCAGATGTCATTCATACACTTGAACATTTATTAGCATTTAATTTAAGAACACATTCGGAAAAATATGATCACTTTGATATTATTGATATTTCACCAATGGGCTGCCAAACAGGTTATTATTTGGTCGTAAGTGGTGAACCATCCGTGGAAGAAATTATTGACCTTCTAGAAGCGACAATGAAGGATGCAGTAGAAATCACCGAGATACCTGCAGCAAATGAACGCCAGTGTGGTCAAGCAAAGCTTCATGATTTAGAAGGTGCCAAACGCTTAATGCGCTTTTGGTTAGAGAAGAGTAAAGAAGAATTAAAACAAGTATTTGCGTAGAGATAGAGAGAAAATCCTATTCGCCTTGAATAGGATTTTTTTATGCCTCTTTTTTATCTGGATTTTCTATGTTTTCATTCTCAATATAAGGATTATCTTCTAGCGGGTCCACGGTATGCTTGTAAGAATAGGCTTTTGAGGTAGTAACAACTGCAAGCAAGAGGACGACGATAATGATAATAATGCTTATGATAAAAACAGTATACATATAAATCCCCCCTTTATTCCAATTCTATTGTACCATGCATTTTAAATTTAAATGATAAAAAAAAACTGCACAAAGGGCAGTTTTGCATTCCACTAGTATGTAAGGTTCAATGTATATTCCTTGGATAATAAGTATGGGTGCGCTGCTGACCGTATTCTTCCTGCGCGAATTTTCCTTTTAAACTTTCGATTAAATAGAGTCCCATTAAATCGTAAAGTTCTTGTTTATCCATATCTTGAATTAAGCTAAGTAGGTCTTCATGTGTCATTTCCTCCAAAAAAGCGAAGGCTAGCATATCGATATCTTCCTCGTCACCAGTTAGCTTGTTGCGATACATTTCATATAGCTCATCGACTAACTTCATTTGTCTCACCTCCTACAAATATTCCTCTACTTATTCAATTCCCTTTCCAATGAAAAATATCCTCTAACATTCTGTAAACCTTTTAAGAAAACTTAAATTCCTATTTTCTTAATATTATGACAATTATACACCAATCATTTCTAAAAAATGAATAGAAATGTAAAAAAGAATAAATTTTTATTTATTGTGGAAAGTTTAGATTAATGAATTAAAGGGGATGACATAATGGATGAACAGAGAAAGACCTATTATATAGATGTGGGAACAGGTGAGATCTCTCAAAGCGCAACAAGTTCTACTTATAGTTTTATAATACAAGCAAATGATGAAGAAATTACCGAACTCCGCGAATTGTTCGACCAAAACTATTCAACCGAATGGAAAAACTTCTTTAGGGCGCATGTTCCATATTTGGAATATCATTATGACCGCGAGAATGACGCCTACGACAATACGATACAACAGGTGTATGGAATGATTCACAAACTTGGAGATGACGAAGCCAAACGGCATATTGAGAGTATGAATATTTTGCCAACAAAAGAATAATACGTAAGGGAAAATCCTGAAAGATGGGGGTTTTCCTTTTTTTATTATATGATAGTTATAAATGGATACAAGAGGCGGGTTATAGATGAAACTGTTTTTTGATGTTAATGGCAATAGGGTGGAGCTATCTTTTTGGGAGAATCCTTTCCAAGAGGAAATTAAACATGTACTTGTAATCTGCCAGTATAAAGACGCATGGTTTTTAACCAATCATAAACTCCGAGGTCTAGAATTCCCAGGTGGAAAGGTTGAGGAAGGCGAGTCGCTTGAAGAAGCAGCACATCGCGAGGTTTATGAAGAAACCGGAGCAAGACTTGAAGAGCTAACTAGTATTGCAGTATACAGAGTTAGTGATGTTAAAGGAACATTTGTTAAAAAAGTATTTTGGGGGAAAATTAAAACAGTAAATATAACCAACGACTATTACGAAACCAATGGCCCCGTTATTGTTGAGGGTGATATTTTACAAACACGACTTAACAAAAACTACAGCTTCATCATGAAAGACCAAGTAATTGAAGAATGTGTTAAACATATCCAAAGGCTACAAAACAAAAAAGAATAGCAGCAAATCTTAAATAAGCTGCTATTCCTTGATAAGTTTCTTTTCTAATAGCTCTACTAGTTGATACATGATTGTCGCGATTACCGCAATGACCAAAAGAGCTAAAAACACAAGCGTGAAATTAAATACTTGAAAGCCATAAATGATCATATAGCCGAGTCCTCTAGAGGACACTAGGAATTCCCCAACGATGACACCGACCCAAGAAAGTCCAACATTCACCTTTAAAGTGGAAATGATTGTCGGAAAGCTCGCAGGAAGAATGGCTTCTTTAAAGCATTGTAGTCTGGTTGCGCCAAATACTTGAAGTACCTTTAGATAGTTGGGATCCACCTCTTTAAAAGCTGTATAGACCACAATGGTAGTAATAATGACAGATATAATTGCTCCCATCGCAATTATTGAGGTATAACCAGGACCAAGAGCTACAATTAAAATTGGACCTAAAGCAACTTTTGGCATCGCATTTAAGATGACTAAATAGGGGTCGAAGATCTTTTGAAGCATCGGTGACCACCATAATACGGCTGCTAAAACTGTTCCTAGTAACGTACCTAAGATAAAACCAAAAATGGTTTCTGTTAAGGTGATGCCCAAATTGGAAAGCAATGAACCATCTTGGACTTTCTCCAAGAATAAACTCCAAATTTTTGAAGGAGAACTAAACAGAAGAGGATCGATCCATTGTTTCTGGCTTGATAATTCCCAACCTGAAAAAAAGACTATGAAAATAACGACCTGGTAAAAACGGACCCATCTCTTTTCAATTGCTAAAGAATGAATATAACTTTTATGGAGGATCTTTAGATTATTTTTTTCTGGGCTCAAGTAACTCCAACTCCTTCCAAATCATTTGAAAGATGCTAGAGAACGCCTCGTGATTTCGTGCTTCAAATGGGGGAAGGTCTCTTAACTCATCTGGCATACTAAACACTCTGTGAACTTGACCGGGACTTGGTGAAAAGAGAACCACCCGGTCACTCATTGCAATAGCTTCACCAATGTCATGGGTGACAAGGATGGCCGTTTTGCCAAAAGCTTCTAATGTATTTGAAACTAAATCCTCTAGCTTTAACTTTGTTTGGTAATCAAGTGCTGAAAATGGTTCATCAAGCATCAGTAGCTTTGGTTCTGTTGCTAGCGTTCTGATGAGGGCAACTCGCTGCCTCATTCCACCAGATAATTGTTTAGGCAATTGCTTCTCGATGCCTGTTAAACCAATCTGTTTCAACAAGCTCAATGCTTGTGATTTTGTTTTTTCATTTAATTGTTTAGATAATTTAAGACCTAAAAGGATATTTTCTTCAATTGTTTTCCATGGAAACAAATAATCTTGTTGAAGCATATAACCAATTTGATTTTCAGATGTAAGAATGGGCTTACCTTCAAGCAACACATTACCATGCGTTGGTTTAATAAGTCCGGCAATTATTGATAGGAGCGTTGTTTTACCACAGCCGCTAGGGCCGAGGAAGGATACGAATTCCCCTTCCTCTACATGAATCGTTATATCTGAGAGGGCTGTGGTCGCAGAGGCATTAGTAAAATAGGTGTGATGAATGTTTTGAATGGCTAAAAAAGTCATCTGACGACCTCCCTGAACAATTATTTTTTCGAGATTTCCTCGGCTATTTCTGTATTGACTAGTGTCTCGTGAGTTACTTCCTGTGGAAGTTCACCGGCTTCCTTCATAATATCTTGTAGATTGTTCCACTCTTCTTCATCGAGGATTGGATCCGTAGCAAAGGAGCCTTGTTCTTTATATCTATCGACTACCATTACCATGATTTCCATATCAGTATCAGGAAAAAAGGATTGGATGGCTTCAGCAATTTCTTCTGAACTATGAGCAGATACCCATTGCTGTGCTTTGTAAATGGCTCGAGTGAATTTTTCAACAATTTCTTTATTCTCTTTCATATAGCTTTCTTTGGTCATGAATGTGGTATAGGGAACATGCCCTGATTCTGTTCCAAAGGAAGCGACAATATGTCCTTTTCCTTCTTTTTCAAAAATACTCGCTTGTGGTTCGAATAACTGGACAAAATCACCTGTGCCAGAACCAAAAGCTGTGGCGATATTGGCAAAATCGATATTTTGGATAAGGTTTAAATCCTGATGAGGATCGATCCCATGCATCTTGAGAACAAATTCACCAACCATTTGTGGCATACCGCCAGTACGCTGACCTAAGAATGTGGAGCCTTTTAATAAATCCCATGAAAAATTATCAATTTTTTCACGTGAGACTAGGAAGGTACCATCTGTCTGGGTTAACTGAGCAAAGTTGATTACCGGGTCATTTGCTCCTTGTGCATAAACATAAATGGATGTTTCCGATCCTACTAATGCAATGTCGGTACCGCCCGATAGTAAGGCAGTCATTGTTTTGTCACCGCCGAAGGTTGTTGTAAGTTCAACATCTAAGCCTTCTTCTTCAAAAAAACCTTTGGCAAGTGCAACATATTCAGGTGCATAAAAAATTGAACGGGTAACTTCCGCTAAACGAACCTTTTCAAGTTTTTCAGTTCCAGTGCCTTTATTACACGCGGCAACTGAAAATAGAAGAATTACAATGAGTAGGGAGGAAAGACTGAACTTTAACCATTTTTTCATAAGTAAACCTCCTTATTGCTATTAAATCTGGGCGTTTGCCTGTGATATTGTATGAAAGAGGAAAAAATGTGTGAATGCCCAGTTAAATTAATTTCACTAATTTGGAAAGGAGTAATGGAGTGAATATAGAAAATGGAAAAATTATTAATATCAATCGTTTCCCCTCTCCAAATCCTAATGTTGAGCTGAGTGTAATTACATACCTATCGAATGGCCTGAAGGTGAAAGGGCTACTCGCTGAACCAAAAACATCGGAAACTACGGATGGGTTTCTTTATTTGCGTGGCGGTATTAAAAATGTCGGAAAGGTACGACCTGCGAGAATAGCTCAATTTGCTGCAGAAGGCTTTGTTGTCTTTGCTCCCTATTATCGCGGGAATCAAGGGGGAGAGGGGAACGAGGATTTTGCCGGAGAGGATCGACAGGATGCATATGCAGCATTTCTTCTGCTTAAGTCACTTCCAAGGGTCAAGCATATCCATGTGTTTGGATTTTCACGAGGTGGAGTTATGGCATTACTGACGGCTATCGAGTTTCCTGAGACAGCGTCTGTGGTCACCTGGGGAGGCGTGAGCGACATGTTCCTTACATATTCGGAGCGGAAAGATCTACGAAGAATGATGAAGAGAGTTATTGGTGGTACCCCTAAAAAGTATCCAGACCGATATCAAGTACGGACGCCACTATATAAGCTGGAACACTTAAATGCACCTGTTCTCATCATACATGGAGTTAATGACCATAATGTATCAGTGGAACATGCCTATCGGTTAGAACGCGGTTTAAACTCCTTGAGCAAACAAGTTGATTGCTGGTATTTTGATGAATTTACACACTATTTTCCACCAGTCATAAATAGAAAAGTTGTTGAGGATTTAACGAAGTGGATGAAAAGCCAAATTAAAAGGTGATAGAATAGGTAACATAGGAAGATGTAAAGGGAGTGTTAATGTTATGGGAATGCCAGTAGAATTAAATACGATGATTGTAACGAAGGGAAGAGAGAAAAGGGTAGAGGAGAACCTTTTTGTTCTAAACAAAGACGGATACAGACTTTATCCGATTGATATTCCGATTGATGTGAGGAAAACAATGGATGGTGACTCAAGCGGTACGGCAGTCATTAAAAAAGTGGAATGGGAACAGAGTAAAACGACACTAACCTATCAATTAATTTCATTAAATTCAACGAACTAAGCAGGTGATTCATCTACCTGCTTTTTCTTTTTGAAAAAGTGTAATAATTAACCTTAAATCTCGTCTTATTAATAGATAATCAAAAAAGTGCAAAAGTAATTTTAAAGGGGGGATCTGGATGGAGTCGGCCCAACTAATTGAAGACTGGTTTATTCTATATGAAAAGGATGTTACAAATTACCTCGTTTATTATACAGGGATGAAAGACGTCGAGGATTTGGTTCAAGATACTTTTCTAAGAGCTTTTCATTCAATTGGACGATATAGGCAAGAGGCAAATCCAAAAACTTGGCTGATTTCAATTGCTCGCAATACTGCGATTGATTTTTATCGAAGAAAATCAGTTTGGGAAAAGATAAAAAATCTCTTAGATAGAGAATCGCCGAACCGTCATCAATTTCCAACAGAGGAGATACTGCTTAAAAAAATTGAATTTGCTAATTTGTATGCTGCTATAAACAAGCTCAAGCCAAATTATCGCGATGTGGTTTTATTGAGGGGCATTGCTGAACTTTCCTCCCATGAGGTAAGCCAAGTCTTAGGCTGGAGTGAAAATAAGGTGAATGTAACTTATTTTCGCGCTGTAAAAAAATTAAATGAAGGGTTGAAGGAGGATGAGCGTTTTGAACAATATGTCTGAGAAAGACCTACTGGAAATGCTTTCCGAATTTCCTAAGCATGAGTTATCAACCGTAAAAAGAACGGAGATGTTAAAAAAAATCGGTGAGCAACGCTATAAAAAGAAGGCTTTTACCTTCAATATTCAAAGAGTTGCAGCTCTAGCTGCATTGTTCCTACTCGCTATCATTGCTCCTATACTTTATTTCTCGAATGAAGAAGACGGAAAGAATATAGGGACCGGAACAGTAACAGAAGTTGAACCAGCAGAGCAAGGTGTATATTTTGCGTTAGAAAATGAGGGGAAACCTGTATATGTGGATAGTAACTTTGGTATTCCAAACAAGGTAAGTCTCCTCGCACCAAAAGAGTGGGTTGCTTATGATCATCGAGGTCCAAGTAAAATAATGGTATTTTTGTGGGGAAAGGAAATTGACTTAAATCAACCTCTTCAAATTGAAGCAACACACATTTATACGGGGGAAAAAAGACGATTAAATGGCCAATTATCTGGAGGGATGTATGGGGCTGATGCACATGCCATTGTAGATTTTTCATTTTTGTTTGACATGAAGGGAGATTGGAATCTTGGATTTGAAGGAACAAATACAAATGGCAAGGAGGAGAAAATTGGAGAGTTTGCTATTTATGTGAAAGACCAGTATATTTCACTGGGGCGTTCTTCAACATTATTAATTTCAAAAGAAGATTTGTTTGCTGGTTTTTATAAGGATGCATCGATTGAAGTATCAGGAGAGAATCTACCGGAAGAAATCGAATTAAAAATAACGAATAAAGATGAATCTTCGGATGTTACTTCTTTTATCTTTAAGAACAAGACAGATTACACTACTACAGACGGAAAGCCGATTTCAATGTACACGGGAGATTTCCAAATTAATAAAAGTGGTAATTATCAGTTTGAACTCTTAGGATTTTCAGAGCAGGTAACTGTTCATAAACCAATAGATCATTGAAATCAAAAAAGCGATTCCTAGGAATCGCTTTTTGCTTTTAATTATAAGATTGGTCCACCATTTGCTTCTACACCTTCAGGAGCATCTGAGAACTTTTTGAAGTTTTCTTGGAACTTTTTAGCCAGCTCTCGAGCTTTCTTTTCATAGGCTTTTGGATCAGACCAGGTTTTATTTGGCTGCAGAACTTCGTCGGGAACACCAGCAATATGAAGCGGTATATTTAACCCGAAAATTTCATCTCTAACCGTTTCAACAGAATCAAGTTCCCCTTCAAGTGCAGCTTGCACCATTGCTCTTGTATAGGAAAGCTTCATTCGGTTGCCCACACCATATTCTCCGCCAGTCCAGCCTGTATTCACGAGGTAAACCTTTGCGTTATGCTCGAGAATTTTATCTCCAAGCATTTTTGCATAACGTGTTGCTGGAAGTGGAAGGAATGGTGCACCAAAGCAGGTGGAGAAAGTTGCTTCTGGTGAGGTTACTCCTCGTTCTGTTCCAGCAAGCTTTGATGTATAGCCGCTTAGGAAATGATACATCGCTTGTTCTTTTGTTAATTTTGAAATCGGAGGTAAAACACCAAAAGCATCAGCTGTTAAAAAAACAATAGTGTTTGGATGCCCAGCAATACTAGGCAGTATGATATTATCAATTGCTTGAATCGGATAGGCTGCACGGGTATTTTCAGTTAATGAACCATCATCATAATCAGCAATCCTAGATTCAGGTTTAACCATTACATTTTCAAGAACGGAACCAAAATGAATGGCTTCAAAAATCTGAGGCTCTTTTTCACGGGATAGATTAATGGTTTTTGCGTAACAGCCACCCTCAATATTAAAGACACCATGTGGCGACCATCCGTGCTCATCATCGCCAATCAAACGGCGTTTAGGGTCAGCTGACAGCGTCGTTTTCCCTGTGCCAGAAAGTCCAAAGAAAAGGGCAACATCACCCTCAAAACCTACATTTGCTGAGCAGTGCATAGATAATATATTATTCTCCGGTAAAAGGAAGTTCATGACAGAGAAGATAGCCTTCTTCATTTCACCTGCATATTCTGTACCGCCGATTAAAACGGTTCGTTGTTCAAAAGAGATGATAATAAAAGTTTCTGAGTTCGTACCATCTATTAGCGGGTCTGCTTTGAAGTTTGGTGCACAGATCACATTGAATCCAGTTTTATGAGTTAACAATTCTTCTTCGGTAGGACGAATAAATAATTGGTGAGCAAACAAATTATGCCAGGCGAATTCTGTTACTACTTGTATTGGTAGTTGTGATTTCTTGTCAGCTCCAGCAAACCCCTTAAATACGAAAACTTCATTTGTTTGTTTTAGATAATCTGTAACCTTTTGATAAAGGTTCTTAAATACTTCTTCAGAAATTGGCTGGTTTAACGAACCCCAGGCAATTTTGTCCTTTATGGAATCTTCAACAACAATAAACTTGTCTTGAGGGGAACGTCCTGTATATTTTCCAGTTGAAACACTTATCGCACCAGTAGAGGTTAATACTCCTTCATTTCGTGATAAGATTTTTTCTACTAGTTGAGGGACAGATAATTGTTTTTGTACATGTTTTTCCTTTAAAAGTAAGCTTAATGCATTTGGGATATGAACAGAATTCATTTACGCTAACCCTTCCTTCAATGTTTTTAACCAAGATTAAATTATAAATAGTATAACACATTAGTCTGAATAATCTATACTATTTAGTGAAAATTAGGCTGTAAAAATACTATACGTCAAAGATGGAAAAATTTCTTTTTATAGACATTGAATTCCTGAAAAAGTCATTGACAATGTTCGACATGTTCCGTATGATTTTAATTTGAACGGATACTCTCTTATCCTGAGCTGGTGGAGGGACAGGCCCTATGAAACCCAGCAACCTGCAATATGAATAAAATGATCTTGTAATTGATCGATTTCATGTGCGAAGGTGCTAATCTGACGCAAGGCTATGACCTTGAACGATAAGAGCGAAAGGCCGAAAACAACCTTTCCTCGCAATGGTAAGGTTTTTTGTTTTGTATAAGTCCTTTACTGATGATAAGAGTTTCTAATAAAAATCGTTAGTTTATTTCATACTAAGGAAATGAGTACCGTATCAATGTCAATGTTCAAGAAGAATTCCTGTAACCTTCATAGAACTTTGATCTAATCTCATAAGATATAGGAGGAATTCAGATGTCAACAAAACGTCGTTTGTTCACTTCTGAATCAGTTACTGAAGGTCATCCTGATAAAATGTGTGACCAGATTTCTGATTCGATTTTAGATGCAATTTTAGCTAAGGATGCGAATGCTCGTGTTGCGGCTGAAACATCAGTTACTACCGGATTAGTCCTAGTAGCAGGAGAAATCACTACTTCTACATATGTGGACATCCCAAAAATTGTTCGTGAAACAATTAAAGGAATTGGCTATGATCGTGCGAAATATGGCTTTGACTCAGAGACATGTGCCGTATTAACTTCTATTGGTGAACAAAGCCCTGATATTGCAATGGGAGTTGACCAAGCACTTGAAGCACGTGAAGGTTTAATGTCTGATGAAGAAATCGAAGCAATTGGAGCTGGAGACCAAGGTTTAATGTTTGGTTATGCATGTAATGAAACAGCCGAACTAATGCCGCTTCCAATATCATTAGCACATAAACTTGCACGTAAGTTAACTGAAGTACGTAAAGATAAGGTCCTTGAATACCTTCGTCCAGATGGTAAAACACAAGTAACCGTAGAATATGATGAAAACGACAAACCAGTTCGTATTGATACAATCGTTATCTCAACACAACATAATCCTGAAGTTACGTTAGAGCAAATTCAGCGTAATCTTAAAGAATATGTTATTAATCCAGTTGTACCTAAAGAACTAATTGATGAAAACACTAAATACTTTATCAACCCAACAGGACGTTTTGTAATCGGCGGACCACAAGGGGATGCGGGCTTAACAGGCCGTAAAATCATTGTTGATACTTATGGAGGCTATGCGCGTCATGGTGGCGGTGCATTCTCTGGTAAGGATCCTACAAAGGTTGACCGTTCGGCAGCTTATGCAGCACGTTATGTTGCAAAAAACATCGTTGCAGCTGGCCTTGCTGATAAGTGTGAAGTACAATTGGCTTACGCGATTGGTGTTGCTAGACCAGTATCAATCTCTGTTGCTACTTTTGGAACAGGAACAGTTAGTGAAGATGTGTTAGTTGACCTTGTAGGTGCAAACTTTGACCTTCGCCCTGCGGGAATCATTAACATGCTTGATCTACGTAAACCAATTTACAAGCAAACAGCAGCATACGGACACTTTGGCCGTACAGATGTTGATTTGCCATGGGAGCGTACAGACAAAGCTGACACCTTGCGTCAACAAGCAAATTTATAAGAAAAAATATATCGAGGCAATAATGGAGAGGAAGTTGCAATTAATTTGCATCTTCCTCTTTTTTTTTGCCTTCTAATTCTTACATCCAGATTGACAGAATAAAATGGTAAAGACTATTCAGTCCAATTTTTTTAGCTGAAAAGAAATAGGCGAGGTGATTTGCTTATGTGCGGATTTATTGGCTGTATCGATGATAAAGCAAGGGAAAACGAAAATGAACTATTTATAAAAATGAACGATATTATTACTCATCGTGGGCCAGATGATGAAGGGTATTACCGGGATGAGCTAATTCAATTTGGATTTCGCCGTCTAAGTATTATTGATATTGATACGGGGCAACAGCCACTTACATACGAAAACGAACGCTATTGCATTATTTTTAATGGTGAGATTTATAACTATCTTGAACTTCGGGAGGAGCTTATACAAAACGGTTTAACGTTTGCAACAAGCAGTGATACAGAAGTGATCGTTGCTCTTTATAGTCAAATAAAAGAAGGAGCAGTGAACAAGCTTCGCGGGATGTTTGCGTTTGTTATTTGGGATAAACTGGAGAAGATTCTATTTGGTGCAAGAGATCCATTTGGAATTAAGCCGTTTTTTTACTATGAGGGGATTTACCGTACCTACTTTGCTTCGGAGAAAAAAAGCATCCTTCTAGCGATGGAAAAAGCTGAATTGAATTCGGATTCCTTACAGCATTACCTAACCTATCAATTTGTTCCAGAACCGAACACTCTTTCAGTTGGAATCAAAAAGCTTGAACCTGGGTGTTATTTCACTAAGAGAATTGGTTCACCAATCAATATTTTTCAATATTGGAAGGCAAGTTTTAAACCATCTTATCAGTCTGAGACGGACTATATCACCGAGATTAGAGAAGTATTGATTGATTCAGTTAAACTTCATATGCGGGCAGATGTGCCTGTAGGCTCTTTCCTTTCCGGCGGAATTGATTCAACTATTATTGCTTCAATCGCTAAGGATTTTCACCCCGCAATTAAAACCTTTTCTGTGGGTTTCGAGCGAAATGGGTTTAGTGAAATTGATGTGGCCAAAGAATCAGCTACAAAACTAGGTGTGGAGAACATTAGCTACGTGATTACGCCTGAAGAGTATATGAATGAACTGCCAAAAATCCTCTGGCATATGGATGATCCACTTGCAGATCCGGCTTGTGTTCCCCTTTATTTTGTTGCCCGTGAGGCAAGAAGGCATGTAAAAGTTGTATTATCAGGTGAAGGGGCTGATGAACTTTTCGGTGGTTATAATATTTATCGGGAGCCACATTCACTAAGGATATTTAATAAAATTCCACGTGTAATAAAAAGATTTCTAAGCTGGGTAGCGAGAATGATGCCAGAGGGAATGCGGGGGAAGAGTTTTATTGAGCGCGGTGTTACTCCATTAGAGGAACGATTTATTGGAAATGCAAAGATGTTTACAGAACAGGAAAAAAGGAAGCTGTTGGTGGATTATCGGGATGGAAATCTCTATACAGATATCACAAAACCGCTTTATCAAGAATCAAAAGGATATAACCCGGTTGAACAGATGCAATATATTGATATTCATACGTGGCTACGCGGGGATATTTTACTTAAGGCCGATAAAATGACGATGGCTCATTCGCTAGAGCTGCGTGTTCCTTTTTTAGATAAAAAGGTGTTTGATATCGCTTCAAAAATACCAACAAATCTGAAGACTGCAAACGGGACAACGAAATATATTTTACGAAAAGCGGTGGAGGGGATCGTTCCTAACCATGTTCTCAACCGCAAAAAGCTTGGTTTTCCAGTACCCATTCGTCATTGGCTAAAGGACGAGATGAATGAGTGGGCTAAGGAACTCATCCATGAAAGTAATACAGAATATTTAATCAACAAAACCTATCTCCTAAAAATTTTGGAAGATCATTGTCAGGGAAAAATGGACAATAGTCGTAAAATCTGGACCGTTCTCATGTTCATGATTTGGCATCAGATCTTTGTAGAAGAGAAATATTCATTTCAAAGTGACATCTCAGCAGAAAATGGTCAACTCGCTTTCAGTAACAGCAAATAGGTTATTCAAAAAGCTTCTTATGAAAAACACACGTATTTTACTAAATAGTAAAATCGTGTGTCTTTATTTATATCAAGTCATTTCTGCACAAAATCGGTGCTTTCGCGGAATAATTGATAAAGTATGCGGAAAGTTTGCTAGTTCCCGCGGAATACAAATTAAAGTTCGCGGAATCAGCCGAGAAACGCGCGGAATAAATAGCAAAACGCGCGGAATTAGACGTCAGACCACAACTCTGAAGAATAAAGTTATTTTTGTAATGACTTATAATACTGAGCCTTTTCGGCATATTCATTATAGATTCTATTCATATCTTTCCTATCCTCATCATTTAATTCTCTAATAACCTTCGCAGGTCTGCCAAATGCTAATGTATTAGGGGGTATTTTCTTTCCTTGTGCTACAAGGCTCCCTGCACCAATAAAAGCTCCTTCACCAATTTCAGCTTGATCAAGAACAATCGAACCCATGCCTATTAATGCTTTTTTTCTGACAATACAGCTATGCAGAATAACTTGATGTCCAATGGTCACCTCATCCTCTAAGATTAATGGATTATTAGGACTTTGATGCAATACTGAGTTGTCTTGGATATTTACCTTCTTCCCGATTATAGTCGGTGCTACATCACCCCTGATGACCGTATTGAACCAAACACTTGATTCTTCACCAATTTCAACATCTCCAGTGATCGTTGTATAATCAGCAATAAATACGGAATCTGCAATTTTAGGATACTTGCCTTTGTATGGATAGATCATAATATTCTCCTTTATATTTGATAAGCTGGTTCTAGTTTAACGAAACAAACCTTAATATTAAAAGCTTTTTGCCTTAGAGTGGCCGACCTAAATTTCGACCCCGGTGCGTATTATGTTAAAATTAATATATCAAATGGAATATACATTTTTCTAGGAGGAAAAAATATGTGGAAGTGGGAAGCTGAAGGGGAAGCGAAAGCGGTTATTGTGATGATTCATGGTGCAATGGAGCATCACCGTCGCTATGGCTGGTTAATTGAAATGTGGCGTTCATCCGGGTTTCATGTTATCATGGGCGACCTTCCTGGGCAAGGTATGACAACAAGATCCCGCAGGGGCCATATCGATTCCTTCGACGAGTATTTAATAGAAGTGAAAGATTGGTTAAAAGCCGCCTATCAATATGATTTGCCGGTATTTCTATTAGGACATAGTATGGGTGGACTCATTACGATTCGCCTTTTACAGGAAGAAAGATTGAATATAGCCGGTGTTATCCTTTCTTCACCTTGTCTTGGTCTAATCCATACTCCTTCAAAATTTTTAGATGTTTCATCGCATCTTATTAATAGGGTTTTTCCGGCGCTGCGAATGGACTCTGGAATAACAGTTAAGATGGCTACAAGAAATGAGGAGGTATGGGAAGCTGATTCAAGTGATACGCTTTATATAACGAAGGTCTCTGTAAGGTGGTACCGAGAGTTAGCAGATTCCATTAAGCAGGCATTTCTTGTTATGGACAAAACACAGGATGTCCCATTGCTAGTCATGCAAGCGGGTGAGGATAAAATTGTGAATAAAAATTCAGTAAAAGAATGGTTTAATCATGCACCGTTATCAGAAAAAAGATTCAAGGTATGGCAGAACTGTTATCATGAAATCTTTAATGAACCTGAACGGGAAGATGTATTCGAGTATGCAAAGGATTTTGTCACCAGCCAACTAAAGGCAATTGGATATATTGTATAAAAGGAGGGAGATTTTCAAGTGATGCCCATCAATTTAATGTCCAAGGTTTATCGAAGAATTATTCCCGCTGTTCATCAAGAGCTTAACAAATGGACAGAGAGGGCAGAGAATATCCCTAATCCAGAGTTAAGAACGCAGGCACTTGCAAGCATCAAACATAAAACCTTTCATTGTGAAGGGGGAGGTATTCTTGCCCTAATGGCTATGAAAGAATATAAAAAGGCGGTTGAATTTATTGTCGCCTATCAAACAATTAGTGATTACTTAGATAATCTTTGTGATCGAAGCACCTCCCTGGATCCTGAGGATTTTGCTACACTACATCAGGCGATGACAGATGCCCTAACCTTGGATAGTGTGCCGAAAAATTATTACATTCTTCGGGATGATCAGGATGATGGTAATTACTTGAATGATTTAACAGAAACCTGCAGGTCTGTTTTACGCGAATTACCAAATTACCCGTTAATCAAAGAGTACCTTGAAGAATTATGTGATTACTATTGTGATTTGCAAATTCATAAGCATGTGAATCAAGCGGAAAGGGTGCCGCGCTTGGAAGCATGGTTCCTTCGCCATCAAAATAAGCTTCCTAAGATGGAATGGTATGAATTCTCAGCATGCTCGGGGTCTACACTAGGCATTTTTTGTTTGATTTCCTATGCGATGAGAGATGACTTTATGGCTAATGATGCTGAAAATATTCGTAAGGGCTATTTTCCATACATACAGGGTCTACACATACTATTAGATTATTTTATTGATCAAGAAGAGGACAAGCTTGGTGGAGATTTAAATTTCTGCTTTTACTATCAGGATGAGGAAACACTATTTGAACGGTTAAAGCATTTTGTGCTTGAAGCAGATCGGCATACGGAATACTTGCCGCATAAACGTTTTCACCAAATGATTAATCGAGGATTATTAGGGATTTATCTCTCTGACAGCAAGGTCAGAAAACAAAAAAATGTTCGTAAACTAGCTAAAAGTATAATCAAAACTGGCGGTGTGGTTAGTTATTTTTTCTACATAAATGGACTTGCTTATAGATCCGTTCAAAAATGGGTAACAACATTCAACACACTCAGGAATAGAAAACCGTACTTTGAATCAAAGTAAAAAAACCAGGCTTAGCCTGGTTTAAATTTTCTCAATTGCAATGATAAATGGTGGATTATTTTGTTGGTTAATAAACTGATACTTTAATACATGTGCTGTCTTTTGATCAATCTGTTGGCAATAGCTTAGTAATGCATCTCGTTCTACAGCACCCTCGGGAAAGCCATGATAAATCACTAGCACAATAATACCTTCTGGGGCCATGATAGAAAACATCTGTTCAATAGCAGCTAGGGTTGTCTCAGGTCTTGTGAAAATCGATTTATCACTTTTTGGCAAATAACCTAAATTAAAAACAGCACCAGTTATTCTACCGTGATATTCAGCCGGTATCATTTTACCTAGTATTTCATGCCCAGTATGAAAAATAGATACTCGATCAAGGAAACCGTGTTGCTTCAATCGTTCCTGCGTTGCAAGTATTGCTTGCTCCTGAACATCAAACCCAAAAACGCGACCGGATTCTCCAACAAGTTCGGCTAGAAATAATGTATCATAGCCGTTTCCTACTGTAGCATCCACAACAAAATCTCCATTTTTCACTGCTTTACTTAATAAGTTCCGAGTAAAAGGGAGGATTTTTTCCACTTTCATATTAGAGCCCAGCTTTACTCACTTGATAAAATTTACCTTGATAACTGTCCCGTCTCTTCAACTCATCATCAATGGCGTTTAATACTTCCCACTTATTTACACTCCACATCGGTCCCACCATCAAATCAATTGGCCCATCACCTGTTATACGATGAACAATCATTTCCGGTGGTAAAATCTCCAACTGGTCACATACTAAATCTACATAATCCTCTTGAGATAGAAAATCGAGCATGCCCTTTTCGTATTGTTTAACCATCGGAGTACCTTTGAGTAGATGAAGTAAATGGATTTTAATTCCTTGCACATCAAGCTTGGCAACTTCACGTGCCGTTTCCATCATCATTTCATTTGATTCTAGCGGCAAACCATTAATGATATGCGAACATATTCGAATTCCATGTTTTCTTAGTTTATTGACACCTTCAATATAACATTGGAAATC
>JAQSXG010000188.1 GCA_029256785.1 Neobacillus sp. | reverse complement strand
TCGGAGCTAGTACAGATTCCCTGAAACATCAGGGTACTCCTGTATCCGTTAGTCAAATGCAGCCTGGTGATATCGTATTCTTTGATACCTATAAAAAAGATGGTCATGTCGGTATATATGTTGGCGGCGGGAAATTCATAGGTTCACAGAGTAATACAGGTGTGGCCATTGCTGATATGAGTAGCGGTTATTGGGAAAAAAGGTTTAATGGGCGTGTGAACCGAATAATAACACAATAAAAAGAAGCGAGGCATGTGCCTCGCTTTATGTTTTGAAAATAATTGAAACTATTTGTTTATAATTGTCGTTATATACATTGGAGAAAATAACCTTTGCTAAGGGTAGTTAATATTGAGTACAATAATAAGGTTATGCGATAGCTTTCTTTTAATTAAACACATATTGAACAGTTAGGAGCAGTAAACGAACATGGATTTTCTTTTGATAATTAAAGCAATTATTTTAGGTTTAGTAGAAGGTTTAACAGAATTTGCGCCAGTTTCTTCAACAGGACATATGATTATTGTTGATGACATGTGGCTTCGTTCAAAAGACTTCTTAGGAAAATATGGGGCAAACACATTTAAAGTAGTCATTCAACTTGGTTCAATATTGGCTGTTGTAGTTACCTTTAAAGACAGGTTTATTGATTTATTGGGTTTAGATCGACTATTTAATAAACAAACTGTTAAGAAAGAAGGTCGGTTAAAGCTTAGCCAGGTGATTGTCGGCTTAATTCCAGCAGGCGTTTTCGGTGTTCTCTTTGAGGATTATATTGATGAGCATCTTTTTTCGACAGAGACGGTTTTAATTGGTTTAGTTATCGGCGCGATTTTTATGATTATTGCTGACCGCCTTGGACCAAAGAATCCGAAGATCCAATCAGTTGATCAAATTACCTATAAACAAGCATTTACAGTTGGACTTATTCAATGCCTCTCATTATGGCCAGGTTTTTCCCGTTCTGGTTCTACCATTTCAGGAGGGGTATTATTGGGAATGAGTCATCGGACAGCGGCTGATTTTACATTTATCATGGCTGTTCCAATTATGGCAGGTGCCAGCTTTCTTTCACTAGTTAAAAATTTGGAATATATAACGATGGATGCCTTGCCGTTTTTTATTGTAGGGTTTATTAGCGCCTTTGTATTTGCTCTACTATCCATTCGTCTTTTCTTGAAGCTAATCGAAAAAATTAAGCTTATACCATTTGCCATTTACCGTATTGTATTAGCGGGAATAATTTACGTAGTATTTTTCTTATAGTAAGTATTAAAGGCAACTTTCCATTAATGGTTAGTTGCCTTTTTGTGTATGCCTTTTTAGACGCTTGTCCTCCATTTTTTTTTTAGGGCATCTGTCACACATTTAATTTAATGGTCAAATAACTGTTATCTACTGATGAACATGCCTAACACCATCTTTTATGAAAGGAATATTTTATTGTAACAGCTTTTCTATATTAAAAAGGGGTACCAAAGTATGGTAGGTGCAATCAATGAAATCAATTGTCTTTTTGGGCACGAATCGAATGGGTTCAAGCTATGAAGGAGTAAAAGCAGCAAAAACCTTAGGTTATCATACTATATTACTGACAAATCGGATCCTATTTATGGAAGAAAAAGAGGTTTTTCCAGAAATAGATATGGTTCGATTAACAGATTTGTCGAGTACGGATGACATATTTAAGGCAATAGCCGAGTTAATTTCGAAGGATTATGAAATAGGATGCTTTATTAGTTTTTTAGATGAGTATGTTCACTTAGCAGCAATGCTAACCAATGAACTTTGCAATTCTAGCCTTTCATTCGAACCATTAATCATTATGGCAGATAAGATTGCGACAAGGAACTACTTATCACAAAAAGACTATACACCTTTTTATAGAATTTTATTGGCTAAGGATTCGATCGATGAAGCGGGAAAGGGATTAAAGGATTTTTTCCCTTTAATTATCAAATCACCACAATCGAATGCATCCAAGGATGTTTTTCTTGCAGAAAGTTTTAGAGAATTTAAGAAGAGTGTTAAACGGATCCAAAGTAAAAATCCCAACAATCCTATATTAGTCGAAGAGTACTTAAAGGGTCCCCAATATTTAGTAGAAGTGGTTGTATATAATGGAAAGGTTTCATTACCGGCAATTGTGGAACAGGAAGTAACGAAGGGTGAGCGATTCATTATTACCGGTTATTCCTTGTGTCCCGAGATACCAACAGCACTATTACAGGGGTTGGAGGAAACGGTCAAATCCATTATCGCGGACCTCCATTTAGAAAATGGGACTTGTCATTTAGAACTGAAATTAACGGATAAAGGGTGGCGCCTGATTGAGATTAATCCAAGAATGGCTGGAGGTACTATGAATCGAATGATTGAAGAAGCCTATGGTTTTAACCTGGCAGAACAAACAATTAGGCTATTCTGTGGTCATGAACCCAATTTCACCAGGAAACATGAAAAATATGTTTACACGCATTACTTAATTATTGAAGCAATAGGGAGATTGCTTAAGGTATCAGGGGAGGAATTGGCAAAAAGTGAATCTGGTGTTTTAGAGGTATTTACGAAGGGAAAAACCGGGCAGATTGTTACTCCCCCACGTTCAATGGGACATAGATATGGTTATGTTCTTGCTGCGGCAGACTCTAGAGAACTTGCGAAAAATCTAGCCATTAAGGCGGCTGAGAAAATTCAATTTTACTTGCAGCCATTTTAGAGTTACTAGAAAGGGGGTATGAATATGGGGAATCATCAGTTAGAAGCATGTATTTGCGGGGATATGCAACAGTTATTAGAAGAACAAAAAAGGTTAGCACTAGATGACTTTCGTTTTGTTTGTGAGAAAATTGGATATGACACAATTCCATTTATTCTCTCAAATGATAAAAATCAGTTAGAAGCATGGGGATGGACAGAAAAAGGTTGTTTTTTTACGACAACGATCTTTCGTTTAGAAGCGCTTGATGAAAGGACTTGTTGTGCAACACTCTCCCTTCTCGAACCTGTCGATATGGATGGCGGTCCAGTTGATATATGTGATAATATATTTGCACTTAGAAGAACAACGAACTGTATCATTGTAGACTTAAGTTGTTTCTGTGCTATACAACCATTGTCACCAAGGTTAGTTAATCGCCAGCTTCCTATCATTGAACCAAAATGTTAATCTGCTTAACTTAAGCCCAATCAGAATGGGCTTATTCTTTTTTTAGGATGTCTATCGCACATGTTTACAGTTATGAATAGGATATATAGAAATTAAAAAGGAGGTAATGTAAATGTCCGGTTCACATGGCGGGTACGGCGGCGGCTTTGCCCTAGTAGTTGTATTGTTCATTTTGTTAATTATCATCGGGGCTTCATGGGGCTTCGGATACTAATATAAAGGGGAGGTAATGTATATGCCATATGGATATGGTTACGGCGGCTACGGCTATGGCGGCGGTTGCGGTACTGGGTTTAACGGCTTTGCTTTAATCGTAGTATTATTTATCCTATTGATTATCGTTGGAGCAGCTTGTTTTAGATAATATTAGAAAGTCTGTGGCCCCCTTGATTATTTAAGGGGGCTAGTTATAATTTGGCCTGTTTTTTTCCATTTGTTAAAGGCATCCAATTCCGCTGATATCTTTTTAAGTGTAAATCCAATTACGGCTGCATCGTCAAGAATTCCTAAACCAACGATAAAGTCAGGGACGAGGTCAACTGGAGAGACAAAATATAGGATGGCTCCAATCACCGTAATTATTGTACTTTTTGTTACTTGACGATATTCTCCCTTGGAATAGGCTTTAACCAGATCAACTAGCAATTGCAGTTTTTCCCATGCCTCACCCAATGAGCCTTTATTATTCTTTGCTTTAAGTAAAGCCTTTTTGAGTAAGCCATCTGTTTTCTCTTGATTATCAATATAGTCTTTTGCTTTATCAGCATATTTCTCTTGTTCTTTCTCCAAATCTTCGTTAGAACGAAACATAACATCCACTTCCTTTTAATAGGGCTTTCGATAATATTAGCATACCTTAATATACGTTAATCATTTAGTTATTTTCCAAAAAAAATACCAAGAACCGTTGAGGTTTTTGGTATAAATTTATGCAAGAATTAAATCTTCAGTTTTATCGCGAATGTTACACTTTACAATTTCTTCTACTTCGTAGCCTTCAAGTGTTTCTTTTTCTAATAGTCGATCTACTAAATGTTGATACTGAAGTTTGTGATCGTTTATTAAAAATTCAGCTTTTGATAATCCTTTTTCAAAAAGCTCTTTCATTTTTGCTTCCTTATCAAACTTGTTAAATGTAAGTGTAAATCCATCTTGTAGCATGCCTGTATCAACCATTTGTTCAATAATATGCTTTGCTTGCTGAACGTCACCGCTAACACCTATACTATGTTCGCCAAGAACAATTCTTTCAGCAACCCCACCGGCTAAAACCATTGCTACACGATCAAGCAGGTCACTTGATGTGGATAAATGGAGTTCATCAGGAATGGGAGCAACATAACCAAGGGCTTCCCCTCGAGGAATAATTGTAGCTTTTCTTACAGAACCAGGTTTTGTCAAAGAAGCAACAATAGCATGACCTGCTTCATGGATTGCGACTCGACGTTTCGTTTCAATGTTCTGCAAGGCGCGGGAAGTACTGCCCAGAATTGTTCGATCCAGAGCATAATCAAGGTCGTCTTTTGTAATAAATTCTTGTCCATTTCTAACGGCACGTCGACTGGCTGTTTCAAAGAGTGACCGAAGTTCTGCACCTGAAAACCCTGAAGTATTCGCAGCCAAATCATCTAACATACATAGAACATCCCCGCTTAATCTCTTTTCTTTCGTATGGATGTCAATGATTTCCCGTCTACCTTTTGTATCAGGCAAGGGTACATGGAAGGAGAAGTCAATCCTGCCTGGTCGGAGGAATGCGTCATCAAGCATATCTTTTCTATTTGTCGCAGCAATAAATAGAATTCCATCATTGGAGTGTCCGCCATCAAGCTGAACAAGTAGTTCTGTTAGTGTTTTTTCTCCTTCTTCGCCTCCATGCGCTTTTCTTCTACCTGCTAGTGCATCCACTTCGTCAATGAATATCACAGCAGGTTTTTGTTTTCTTGCAGTTTGAAATAATGAACGTACACGGCTAGCACCTATTCCAATGAACATTTCATTGAATGCAGATCCGCTTGCAGAAAAGAATGATGCATTAAGTTCATGGGCAATTGCTTGCGCAAGTAGTGTTTTTCCTGTTCCGGGAGGTCCATAAAACAGAATGCCTTTAGGAGGCTTTACCCCCAATTTAGATGCTCGCTCTGGCTCCTTAATTGCTGTTATAGTTTGAAGAATCTCATCTTTCATTTCCTCGCCAAGACCACCGATATCCTCTAGACAGATTGAGGGTAAAGTTCGAGCATTCGATACACTATTTTTCATCGAATTAGAAGGAATGATGCCGCCTTTTGTTTTTTGTAGAACCAAGGCAGAAGCAAAAAGTAAGAGCAAAATCCCTGCTAATATCCATTTCCCAAAGCGGCTGCTATTAGTAAAGGAGTAATTTATATTATACTTTTCAACTAATTTATCTACAATTTGACTGTTTGGAGGAACTTGTGATTGATATTCTTTTGAACCAGCATTGATCTGAAGACTTCCGTCGGAGTGTTCTACCAACGTAACCGTTTTGCCGTCCTGCTTTTGAATTACTTTTTCCACTGAAGAGAAAGGAATATTAATCTTTTTAATAGTTGTTTGGTTAATCCAGACGCTAGCTGTTATGATTATTATTAATGCTGCAAAGAGCGGAATAAACTTGGAACCTATTTTTGTTTTTTCATTCAATGTATTGTCATCTCCCAAACAAGAGTCTTAATCTATTATAAAAGGAATTTCATGAATTGGATGTGGGAATCGATGGAAAAAACCTTCCATTTCTAATATATTGGATAAAAAGACAAATTGAAGGATTGCAAAGTCATCCCCAGACATATAAGATTAAGGGTAGGCAAAAATTTTTGATCGTCAAAAAGTGAGGAATAAGAAATGAGTAACAATTTTAAAGAAGAAGTATTATCGCGTCGGACCTTTGCGATCATTTCCCACCCGGATGCCGGGAAAACAACACTAACTGAAAAATTATTATTATTTGGTGGTGCGATTCGTGATGCAGGAACCGTTAAAGCGAAAAAAACTGGAAAGTTTGCAACAAGTGATTGGATGGAAATAGAAAAACAACGTGGAATTTCTGTTACATCCAGTGTGATGCAATTTGACTATGATGGTTTTCGGGTCAACATATTAGATACTCCTGGTCATCAGGATTTTAGTGAAGATACGTATAGAACCTTAATGGCAGTAGATAGTGCTGTAATGATTATTGATTCAGCAAAGGGAATTGAAGAGCAAACATTAAAACTTTTTAAAGTCTGCCGTATGCGCGGAATCCCAATTTTCACCTTTATAAATAAGTTAGATCGTCAAGGAAAGGCGCCTTTAGAGCTTCTTGCTGAATTGGAAGAGGTATTAGGAATTGAAACCTATCCGATGAACTGGCCGATTGGTATGGGCAAGGAGTTTCTTGGTATTTACGATCGTTTTTATAATCGAATTGAACAATTCCGTGTAAAGGATGAGGATCGCTATATTCCTTTAAATGATGAAGGAGAAATAGAAGGAGACCACCCATTGAAAGTCTCTGGACTCTATGATCAAACATTAGAAGAGATTATGCTCTTAAATGAGGCTGGGAATGAATTTTCTGTTGAAAAAGTTGCAGCAGGAACGATTATTCCTGTTTTCTTTGGAAGTGCGTTAACCACGTTTGGTGTACAAACCTTTCTGGAAACCTATTTGAAATTTGCTCCGTCACCAATGCCGCGTAACTCTTCCGTTGGCGAAATTGATCCACTGGGAGAACAATTCTCGGGATTTGTTTTCAAAATTCAAGCCAATATGAACCCAGCCCATCGTGATCGAATTGCTTTTGTGCGAATCTGTTCAGGGAAATTTGAACGCGGAATGGCTATTAATGTTCCAAGGCTAGGAAAACAATTAAAGGTATCACAGTCTACATCTTTTATGGCAGAAGAACGTAATACTGTAGAAGAAGCGGTCAGCGGTGATATTATCGGTTTATATGATACAGGCACTTATCAGATTGGTGACACGATTACAACGGGTAAAAACATTTTTCAGTTTGAGCGATTGCCGCAATTTACACCGGAACTTTTTGTAAGAGTTTCTGCGAAAAATGTTATGAAACAAAAATCATTCTATAAAGGGATACAGCAGCTTGTCCAAGAAGGGGCAATCCAGCTTTATAAAACAATTAAGATGGATGATTATTTGTTAGGGGCTGTTGGTCAATTACAATTTGAAGTTTTCGAACACCGTATGAAGAATGAATACAATGCGGAAGTATTTATGGAACGGATAGGTTCTAAAATTACCAGATGGGTTGAAGCTGATGTCATCGATGAGAATTTATCAAGTTCTAGAAGTCTCCTTGTGAAGGACCGTTTCGATAAATATGTATTTTTATTTGAAAACGAGTTTGCCCTTAGGTGGTTTCAAGACAAAAATCCAACGGTTAAGCTTTCTAATCCAATGGATGAACATGAGTAAAAATGGTGGCGGGGAAATTCCCGTCATTTTTACGTGTTTATAATACTGAAAATTCAGACTAATTACTCATTGACGGATTTTTTGGAAACATCTTAAAATGGGTACAACCGTAAGTAACCGGTAAGAGGGGGAATTATAATGGAAAAGGGGTATTTTTTCACGGGCTTTCCAGGCTTTATTTGTAATCAATTAATTCGCGAAGTCTGGAAAAGGAATCATTTACAAGGGAAAGTATATGTACTTGTATTGCAAGGAATGATAGATAAAGCAAGAAATGAACGGCAAGAGATCATTTCTGAACTTGGACTAAAAGAAGAGGATTTTGTGATTATAGAAGGGGATATTACTAAGCCCGGATTACTGATATCAGAAGAAAACCAAAAAGTTCTCGTTTCAAGTATTACCCATGTTTATCATCTGGCAGCAATTTATGATTTAGCTGTGCCAAGAAAGCTTGCGTTTCATATTAACGTAAATGGTACCAGTAATGTGAATAATTGGGTAAAAGAACTTGAACGATTGGAGAGATATGTTTATTTTAGTACAGCTTATGTGGTTGGCAAACGAGAAGGTATGCTTTATGAGACGGAGCTTATCCGCCCTGAAAGCTTTAAAAACCATTATGAAGAAACGAAATATGAAGCAGAG
>JAQSXG010000187.1 GCA_029256785.1 Neobacillus sp. | reverse complement strand
ATTGGATGATTTTCAGAAACCTTAGTATTTCTGCAGGGGATTGGAATGAATTTTGTGATCCAAGATCACTTAATACCCCTGATAATGAGGCAATATCTCTCATTGATTGCAAAATTTCGGGATTGGATTCATTCACCTGAAAAATTGAAATTAATGGTTGATCCACTTTCTCCATTGATCAGCACCTCCTAAAACTTGTTCTTGTTCCATTCTCTTTTCTTTCAATAAATCTTGCATATAAACCTCATAATCTACAAAATTTTCCAAAATTCCCTTCGTATGTGTTATCCATTTAATTATTCCATTATACTTCTCGATCACTGTTTGATAGACTTCTTTAGAGATTAGAAAACCATCGGGATCATAATCGGTCCATATCAATACTTGTTGAATTTCACCAAATTTTAAAAGTTGTTGGATACCGTTCTTATGAGATGAACGTAAATGACCATCAATGCATAAAACAAGGGATTCACTTTTTTCAATGAAATTATTCTCTGCAGCCATTCTTGTTAGGATGGCTCGATTCTCAACAATCCATAACATTTTAGAAGTTGTCGTATACTCCTCTTCAGCTATTGATAAATCTGTCAAAGAATGAACCGGTCCATACCGATAGTTTGAAAATCGACCTATTATTGAACCTGAGAAATAAAAAGGAGTTATTTTACCAAGGCTTGTTAAACCCAGTAAAGCAGCAGGGCATTGCGCCCATTCCTCTAATAGATTAATAAAATCATCTTTAAACCTATCAAATTCCTTTGAGCCGCCGATTTCTTTATAGTAATTGGCACCGATTTCCTTCCAATCAAATTCGTTCTTATGAATACTCATCTTTAAAAATGCAGTTATAAAATAAAGGAATTTATGTCTCTTTGATACAGACCATACAGTAGGAAAATCTGTTGCCTCCTTAAGTTCAGAAGTATAAAGTAAGCTAACATCGGTTATTTTTGATAAATATGATTGGTATCTTTTTACCTGTTTTTCTGAAACAGTTGTTTTAAAAGTTTCGACTAAATCTAAAGTGTTTTCCTTCCAACTGCTAAACTCCATATCTAATTCTATTTCTTTAGAAAGTGTTTGATCTTGTAGATATTTATACAATCGATAACCCATTCGAAAATGCTGTGCTTCCTGTGTCCTACCATCCTTCTTCAACCTAATTTCCTTCAAAATATAACCTTGATTAAACCAATTAATCGTGTTCTGTTCATGTTCATTTATATTAATCTTTTTCTTTGGAGTAAGCCCCAACTTTAGCAATTCATCGTCAATCAGAGATTCCTTCGGTTTATCTCCGTTTGCAAGAGTTAATAAAGCAACAACTCTGTATGTCCTTTCGGTTTGCCTAATAATTTTTACTTCAATAACTGAATCATTACTATATTCTTCAATTGGGAAGTCTAGTCGCTCACCACTCTTTAATAAAAAGTTTGATATATAATTTATTTCTTCATTACTTATCATATTCATATCTCCATTTACTCATTTAATACTATTTTAACAGAGTAAATTGCTAGTGTAGATGTAAATATTATGAAAATAGATTTCTTTTAATATTGAGGACACTATATCGTAAATATGAAAAATGACCGAACACACATAAATATGTCCGGTCCAACAATAGATGAAGTAAAAATTTACTTCCACTTATGATTAAACAAACGGTAAAGCATGCTCATGTTGAGAACGTGGATGGATTAACCCCCTGTTATGGAATGTTGAACTTAAATCAGCATAATGGGTACTAATTGGTAACCTTGTTTTTAACATGGAATGGATGTGCATAAATGAAAGTTTATACACATCAGACATGATTTCATCGAAGCTAAGTGTACTGGTTATTTGCACTACTTTAATTGGTTTTGCCATTCCCACAAATTCTTTAGGGTTGGTTGAACATAAATAACCATACCTATTTTTTGTGTAGCATAAGCCCTGATGGGTAGTCCATTTGTTTTGATCATAAACAGCCATACGCCTATTTACATTTTTCAGGACTTCAACATAGTCAAAAGAGATTTTCATTGAAGAAAGTAGTTCATCCAGTTTCACTATGTTTTCTCTGCAAAAACCATCTCTATGAAAAGTTATATGTTTAGGGTTTTCACCATAAATTGTTTTATATGAATGAAGAACATCAAATACAATATCTTCTAAGGATGATGCCCGATGAATGCCTACCATTTTCGTGACTTACATCCAAACCTATAAAACAATCAGACGACAAATTTTCACCAAGTACCCAAGGCTGAAGTCCCGATTTTACATAAATCCCAAGCAAAATGTTTAAAATAGAATATTTAGATTTTGATAGGTCCAGTAACTTTTCGTCAAACTCTACAAATTGAGTAACAATATCTTGTCTGCCACCAAACTCCTTTTTTACAGACCTATACGCATTTTCAGTTGACCCCTTAGCTGTTAGGACGATGACGGTACCCTCAAAATATCCACCTATACTCTTTAGTTCTAAGGGTAGTTCATTAGAATTAAATAATTGATTGTCTAATTTTCCTCTTAAGCCCTGAGGTTTTAATGAAACTTCTAGCTTAACGCCCAGTTTTGCGGATTCTTTGGTGAGCAGTGCGAGAAAAAGCCCAACTTGTTTCCTTACGTAAGGATCTAACTGTAAAACTGGATCAACAAAAAAACTAACTTTTGCTGCTTTTCCTGAGAAAATGCCTCCATTTTGAAAACCCTGGTTAATATTTTTTGAGGTAACATCATTTCCAAACCTTAACACAGGATTTTCGACATATTTTACGTTGTAACCCAAATTGTTTACCAAAACGTTTCGCTTTGAAAATTTTAAATACTTTGTATAACTTAGAATTTTTGTTGTCTCATTTAATAGTTCTGTCATCTTTTCATGCGGTGATAGCTTAATTTCTTTTATAGCAATGTTTTTTAAATGAGTGGGTAACTGTTCTAAGGAACAACTTATTTTTAAAAGATTTGGTAGATAAGGAAAAATTTGTCCCTGTTTCGTCTCTACATGAACAACCATTGATTCATTGGTAATACCCTTAATTTTCCACTCTTTCTTTATTCGTCTATAGTAGTTAATGACAGATTCTTTTAAAAATGGACTTTCATCTCCTGCCTTGTAAGGGGCAATTTCCTTAAATAGATATTCATGAGTCTTTTTATTGGTAGGATCTACTAATCTGGTACCCTTCTTAATTGCCTCTTGATCCTTCATTATTATTTGGTCGATAGACTGGGTGTATTCGAAGCGATGTTTATAATCAAATCCCATTATGATATCTCCACTTTCCTCAACAGTAACGGAAAGATCTATAGCAGGATAAATCCTAAACTCGTTGGTTCGAATTGATTTTGGCTTCTTTAATCGAAAAGCACCTTTATCCATTACATATTGTTCTCTTGCATTATTCTCAAGTTCTCTTTTTATAAGACGTTCAAGAAGTTTTTTCTCAACAGAGCTTTCTTTCCTAATAGTTCGGCATTCATATTTTAAAAAGGATTTATCCCGCCAATTATGTATCTTTTCATATGAAGCAATGTACTGTTCATAAAAAATGATTGTTTGATATCCATTTTCCTTACTTAAATCATACGCAATCCCACCGCCAAATGAATGGCGAGTATTTTCTTCCACTAATGGTATTGTATAAATATGAATAATTACGTCATCTGACTTTGTGTCTGCTGCCCATTCTGTTAAATAATATTGATTCACCCATTACACCACCGTTAAATGAAACATTTCGAAAAGCAGTTATATACTGCTAACGATTTATTTCTTTTTAATTTAACATAAGGTTAGCATAAAGAATTGACAACTTACTGTCAGCGAACGAACATTCTGTTCAGTTTTTAGTATTTTTTTACCCATTCACTCAGCAACGACTTCATCTTTTCACGGTATTCAATGGGTTCTAGGATTTCTGCGTCAATTCCATACTGTAAAACCCATTTAAAAAATTCTCTATGGTCACTTAAAGTGACTTCAAATAGTAAGCTACCATCAGCATTATCAGTTAACTTTGGATTAACAAATAATTCCTTTTCTTTTATATAGCGGGCAACATTCCTATGAAATAACACTTTAAAATCGATCTTATCTGTACCTGGGATAATCGACCATGTATCTTTGAAATGGTCTTTTAGATTAAATTTTTGTTTTAGAAACGGCTTCTTTGTTTGCTTTACATCCAAAAACCGGCTCATACGGAAGGTACGAAACTCAGCCTTTTCATGGCAAAATGCAATTAAATAATAACGGTTTTCTCGAGGAATGAGATAATAAGGATCAAGAGTACGGGATGTAACTACGTTTCTGCTTTGAGTATGATAGTTAACTTCTATCGTTTGGGAATTTAGGATAGCTTGTACAACTTCTAATAAAAACGTTTTATGTTGTTTCTGTGATGCTGGTGTTCCCAATTGAATAATAGTAACCATTTCCTGCAGGAAATCTAATTGATTCTTCTGTTCTTTTTGGTGTGCTGCAACCACTTTTTCAAACGCTGAGTAGAACTCTGATGGAATGAAACGATTCACTTGGTCTAGCAAACCCGGCAGCATACTAAAAGCTACAGCTTCCTTTTCGGTCCAATCTAAGGGATACAAAGCAAAATTGCCAATAAATTTGTTTCCTTTCCCGTACCCCTCACTAGTAATTGGAATATTAGCAGCACTTAATAACTCCAAATCCCTATAAATAGTGCGTTCCGTTGTTTCACATACTTCAGCCAGTTCCTTTGTCATTATTCCAGGCTTAGATTGGATTAATGTGATTATTTTCATAAGCCTTATTAAGCGTTCAGACATGATAACATCCTTCCATTAAGAATTATGCTATGCCGACATTCATAGATAATTTCTTTTTTAAATTTTTTCCCTTTTTAGGAAGAAAAAACATTATTATAATTATACAATATCACTTTTTTCCATAAATACCCCAATTCATTCTATAGTACATTTCTAAAGTGATATAATTAATTGTCGTAACATAAAATAAATTGTAATTATATTGAAATTGTTGTAGGGGGATGAATTTGTTTGGACTCTTCTTCATTGAATAAAGATCGTACGGTTAGGCTCTTTCAATATTTAAAAGAGCTTTCATTATTAAAGGCGCCATTAATACTTGATTTACAGCAATATGAAAATACCTTTTGGATTGGAGATATTCCAGATGAGCCGGAGTGTTTATCACCAATCAATAATACAGGGGTAAAGGAAGTGTGGATAGAAGTTAAAAAGCCTACTTTTCCTGTATTTCCGGGACCACCTGCCACATTTTCTAAATGGTTAGAAACTAGTAACAAAATTGACAATCCAAAAATTGAACCAAAACTTAAAGAAGCTATACCAAATCCTGATTATGAGGAAGAAGAACCAGATTCGCAACAGTATATTTACCTTAAAGATTACCCTGAAATTACAAGAAACTTTGACTATTACATAAAAGGCAAATGGCAGCCTTGGCAAGTTGAATTCATGCGTGTACAGAAGATACAAGACGTTTACGAAAAGCTTTTTTCTATATACCAAAAGCAAAAGAAACTTGGCGAACAATTTGAGATGGTGATTGGGATAGGACTATTGAATTGGCAGACTGCTAACTCCAATAAAGTACATCGCCATCTATTAACAGTACCTTGTTCCTTTCAATTTGATTCCAATAATGGCTTGATTCAAGTGATACCATCTGCAGAAGGTATTAAACCGGAAATCGAGCAAGATATGCTGGAGTTGGAAGATCGACTTGATAATAAGGCAATGGAACCTATTAAAGAAATAATGAGTACGTTACATGAAGATTTATGGAACAAAGACTTATTAGACTCCATTTTACGATCCTTTGTCCAATCGGTATCTGCAAATGGCTCTTATTCTGCAGATGCGAAACACAGTACTCGTAATTCTTCAAAGGACCCTGCAGTTTCATTTAGTCCCGCGCTCCTATTAAGAAAGCGAAATGAAAAGGGTTTCCAACAGGCCTGCAATGAAATTATCGAAAATACAAGTAATGGATCAATGGAAACTCCACTGGGTATCTCACGAATCTTCAACGAAATTGATGATTACAAAGAAGGAGAATCAACTTCTCCATCCCAGAATATCGAGAATAACGATTCTGAGATCTATTTTCCTTTAGAAGCCAATGATGAGCAGCAAAGGATTGTTACCAACTTAGAAACACGGAATGGCGTACTTGTCCAGGGTCCACCTGGTACAGGTAAAAGTCATACAATTGCCAACTTAACTTCCCATTTATTAGCTTCTGGGAAGCGTGTCCTGATCACCAGTCAAACCCCACGTGCTTTAAAGGTTTTAAAGGATAAGATTCCTAAAGAATTACAGGCATTGTGTGTCAGTTTGCTAGGAGCCGATTCTAAATCTTTTAAAGATCTAGAAAGTGTCGTTCAAGTGATTTCAAACAAAAGGGATACCTGGAACCCTGACATCACAACTAAAAAAATCAATGACCTCACAACAGATCTTAGTACGAGGAAAGAAAGAGATGCATTTCTCAAACAACAAATTCGAGCAATTCGTGAAAAAGAAACGTATCAGCATAACTTCCTCAATGGGATGTATAAAGGTACAGCTCAAACCATTGCAAATAAACTAAATAGCGAAAGGTCGAAATATAGTTGGTTGACGGATCGGATTGAAATGGATACTCCCCTTCCGTTAACAAATGAAGAAGCATTGGAGCTTGTAGCGTTATTGGAAGAATTAGATAAGGATATCCAGGAACAAATTCAATTATCTCTACCAGATGCTACTCTTTTAATTGAAGGTAGTGAATTTAAGAATCTTGTTGGTAAAGAACTTCATTTAATGAATCAACAACAGGAATTTGATCAAAATATTCAAGCTGGACTTGATTCACTATTACAAATCCCGATTGAAAATCGTCTAAATTTAAAAAACAATTTAATCGAACTCAGTCATTCTTTCTTAACTATTGACAGTTTAAATGAAGAATGGATTAGTAAAGCCAAACAGGATTTGTTCAGTGGTAAATTTCGACCTTGGGAAGAATTTTATCAGCAAGTCACAAATTACGTTGACTCTGTCAAAGACCTTGCAAAAAAGCACAATCTTGTTGAGATTAGCGGCCAAGGAAGTGTTCAATTAACCCAATTGCACTCGGATGTAACCTTGTTAAAACAATATTTAGCTTCTGGTAATGGACTTGGTGTCCCATTAATGCGGCCTAAGGTTGTAAAAGATTCATGGTATATTATTAAAGATGTTAGAATTGATGGTCGAAAATGTGACCAGCTAGAGCCAATAACACTATTAGAAGAAGCATTACTCGCGGATGTAACAAACAAAAAAGTCGAACAGATAATTTCTGACCAACTCAATATTCAACCAGATTCAAAGACCTCTAGATCCTTAAAAATGGCACAATTGCAAGATATTCTGGAACCGTTCGCTCTTCTTTTTACAACAAAGAGATTAATTGAACGTATATCAGAATCTGAACAAGTAAAAGCAGCCCTTCCTATAAATACATTAAGTACCGATAATGTGGCTTTACTAATTAAAAAGCTGGATTATTTATCAATAAAGGAAGAATTAACAGGAGTAGAACACTCATTTAAGAAATTGGTAAGTAATATCGCGGGCTCAATAGATGTAAATTCAGCACATCCTATTACCCCTTCTCTAATACAAGCAGTTAAAGACAGAGACTTTGATGGTTATCTTTCGGCTGTCGCTGTAATCTCAAATTTAGATGAATACAGTCGTAAATTAGAACGTTGTGAAGTGTTCATGCAAAAGCTGAAAAAAGTAATGCCAAAACTATACTGGCAACTTACTCACGAATTCGATTTCCACAAAAATCTCGAACAGTTTAATCATTTTGAGGAAGCAGTTCAATGGGCCCAAGTGAATACCTGGTTTTACGAATTTTCAAATTCGAGCGAAAGTAAGATGAAAAAAGAATTGGAAGAAAATAATGGATTAATTAAACGAATGATTGCTGAACTTGGAGCATTAAAAGCATGGTATTCTACTTTGTCTACCTTAACTGAAGGACAGCGACAGCACTTGCTTGCCTGGACAACATCGATGAGAAAAGTAGGTAAAGGAACGGGAAAGAATGCACCTATCCATTTACGTGATGCCCAAATGCATATGAAGTATTGTCGTGATGCCATTCCCGCTTGGATTATGCCATTGTATCGGATTTTTGAAACATTTGAGATTAAACCTAACCTTTTTGATGTGGTAATCATTGATGAGGCAAGCCAATCTGGACCTGAAGCTGTTATCCTACAGTATATAGCGAAAAAACTAATTGTCGTTGGTGATGATAAACAAATTAGCCCTGAATATGTAGGTATAAAGAGAGATGAAATTCAATTTTTACGCAAGCAATATTTATATGACTTTAAGCTTGCGGATTTATTAGATATAGAGAATTCGTTCTTTGATTTAGCGAATGTTTTATTTGGTGGTCGCATCACACTCCGTGAACATTTCCGCTGCATGCCAGAGATCATTCAGTTTTCCAACCGAATTAGCTATACTCATACACCATTAATACCTCTAAGGGAATATCCACCTAATCGACTGGAACCAATCCAAACTAGGCATATCCCAACTGGATACCGAGAAGGTTCGGGTCAAAAGGTTATTAACAAGCCCGAAGCAGATGCGGTAGTAGCTGAAATTAAAGCCTGTATTGAAAATCCAATTTATAAGGGAAAAACGATGGGCGTAATCAGTCTCCAAAATGAAGGTCAGGCACAGCTTATCGAACACAAGCTTTTGCAGGTTATCGGACCAGAAGAAATGGAAAAGAGAAATCTCATTTGTGGCGACGCTTATGCATTTCAAGGGGACGAAAGAGATATTATGTTTTTAAGCATGGTTGCATCTCCTGGAGAAACAGCTATGAGGGCACTAGCTACCGAAAAAGACAAACGACGTTATAATGTAGCTGTTAGCCGAGCTAAAGACCAATTATGGCTCTTCCATACTCCTACCCTAAATGATCTTAGAAATAAAGAAGACATGCGTTATCAACTCATTTCTTACTGTGAAAATCCTGAGAAGGAAATACACTCAACTAATCGCGAAAAATGTGAAAGCGACTTTGAGCGTAGAGTATATGATCAAATAGCTGCAAAGGGATATCGTATAATACCTCAATTTGAGGTAGCAGGTTATCGAATTGATTTAGTCGTTGAAGGTGAAAAAGGCAGAATTGCTGTGGAATGTGATGGCGATAAGTGGCATGGTCCTGAACGTTATGATTACGATATGAACCGCCAGAGAATCCTTGAAAGATGTGGATGGAAATTTTGGAGGGTTCGTGGTAGTGAATATTATTACAATCCTGAGAAAGCGCTTGAATCACTATGGGAAACTCTTAATCAATATCAAATTGAACCAGTGCGTACAACTGATTTTAAGAAACAGCCAAAAACGGTTACTGTTTCCCTTACAAGAAAGAGTAAGCACCTTGATGATCCTGGAGGAAACGCTGATTTTTACTTAAAATCAATGGAATCAAATCAAACCGTTACACCGGCACCAAGTGAAACTCAATTGAATCAATCTACCGTTCTCACTAAAGAGGAAAATCCATTAACCGAGACGAAAACGGAGGTTGAACATAAACAAGTAGACATCCACAAGATGGGATTGAAAACATATTTAGAAAGCCTAGGTTATGAAGTTATTGACAAGCGAGATAAAGGTGGCGCCTTTTGGCTAGTAGGAGATATGGAACTTACCGAGTTCGTATCAAAGCTAAGAGAACAAAATATTCACTTCGCTTATGCACCAAACGGGAGTGCTACAACAAAACGCAGACAGGGATGGTATACAACTTTTCAAGGGTAAAACAAAGGGTACACCATTTTGGTGTGCCCTTTGTTGACATTCCGTCATAAAATCGGGCTATTAAAAGGAATTTATACGAGTCTATTTATTTTCTCTAATTGTATTTCTTCTTTTACTTCTCCCTTTTCCAAAACGTAAATATAAACAAACTGTTCAATCCCCAAATAATCATCGTAACGAATGTTTCGTAAAAGCTCCGACAAAGAATCCGTAATGAGAATAAATCGGGTTTCATCTGCCGCACCTTCACTTGTAAAATCAACAAGACCAAATGCTTTTCTTTTTTGTATGTTAAGCCTTCCGTTTAGGTACTCGTATTCTTTCACCCTCTTGAACATATCATCTGGAATTACTCGACCCGTAATCTGTCCTGTAGGTTCTAATTTTAGGTGGGCTATCCGCTTTATTGGCTGTAATTGAATGCTACGTTCTCTTTCAATGTCGTCTAACCGCTCACGGCTCCGTTCTTCAAGATCCTGGATCTGCGTATACGTTTGATTAATCAACGCACTGTTTTTGTTTTCAATATTGTTCTGCTCATAATGAAGAAGGCGATTTTGAAGAGTCATCATTTGTTCATCAAATGATTTTCGTAAATAAACACTTTTTTTATTTACATAATCA
>JAQSXG010000186.1 GCA_029256785.1 Neobacillus sp. | reverse complement strand
GATGGGTGCAGCCCATCCTTTTGTTATTCCCATTCATCAACTTTACGAATGTTTGTTAATTTTCAAATAATTTTCACAATTTAACTTAAAAAAAATGAAATACTCACATATAATATAGTTAGAATAAAAAGGGAGGGAAAAAATCATATGAGGACCCCTAATCATCATGACTTTTATCCAAAGGATTTAATACCAATCGGATCTAACGACTTAATGGCACTTAACGAGAGAGAATCATATCTTCACACACCGGCTACTCATTGGTTGATTGCTGTGGAAGGAGTCCAACTATCACAACAAAAGATTTATTATCATTGGAAAGCAAGTATTTATCCAGCTGATAGTGAAGGAGATTTCAATTGGAAAGAACCGTTCTACACATCACCTGCTATGGAATCGATGGACCATGCAATAAAACTAGCAAGCTCTTTTGAAACTTACGGCAAAAAAGACCACCTCTCCACTTTATGCCTTCAAGAGAAAATAAGTTAATCCCCATAATACTTACCTTTGCTTCACCTTCTTTTTACCTTCACTTGTGAAAAAACTTACATATAGTGCATACAAAAAAGCGATTTGCTCACTAGCAAACCGCTCCGTTAATGTTTTACGCTAAACGGAACACAATCCCATGTCCGCCTTTTGGATATTCCCATTTAATGTTCTGGTGCGGACAACCAATCCGGCAGCTTCCGCATTCATGACAGCCTTCATACCCCACTTGCATCCTAAGACCTTCCCATTTGTAAACCTCGGCAGGACAGAATACCGTACAAATTTTATCAGGACATTTCGTTGCACAAATATCATTGTCCATTACGGTTAAATGGGATTTCGTATCAGCTTTAAAACGAAGAAGATACTGTTTTTCTTCGATATTCTTAGTTGACATTATTTCACCGCCTTCCAAGCACGATACATATCTTGGATTACCTTAATTGTCCCTCTTTCAGCCGTTACACTCTTCATAATTTGTTTTTGTTTTTCTCGTTTTGGCGTTCCATCTACTGTAAAAAACTTGCTCATTGCTTTATTCATCATAGGCACATATTCTTTAAAGTATTGCGGATATTTTTCGAACGTATGTGCTGCATCTTTGTATTTTTCTAAATCTTTCATTATGAAACTACTATTTAGCGCTTCACGGTAGCTATTTAAGCTTGATTCACTGAAGTCATTATTCTTTTTAGCCTTTATGACGGCTTCAGCAGCCATTTTACCTGAAGACATCGCCATGTTCGAACCTTCACGATGGATAGCATTAACAAGTTGGGCAGCATCACCAACAACGAGAACCCCATTTCCTGCTACCTTAGGTACGGAACGATATCCTCCCTCTGGAATGAGGTGGGCTAAGTATTCTGCAGACTCTCCCCCAGCAAGCATTGGTTTAACCATTGGATGTGTTTTTAAATAATCCAATAAATCATATGGCTTCATTTTCGCCTTTATCATACTTGAAAGTGTGGTACCAACTCCGATATTCAGGCTATCTTTATTTGTATAAAGAAACGCTGTACCCAGGTTTCCTTTTGTAGAGTCACCAAATATTTCAATCGTACAGCCTTGATTGTCTTCAAGATTAAAACGGTCATTTATTTTTTCCTTCGGCAAATTGATTACTTCCATAACAGTTAACGCTACCTCATCCGGACGGAATTCTTTATGGAAGCCAAGTTGTTTAGAAAGTAGTGAGTTCACTCCATCTGCAAGGACGACTACATCTGCATATACCTCGCCATCAGGACGGTCAGTTCGTACTCCTACGACCTTTCCATTTTCAACTATACACTCTAATACAACGGTCTCATTAATTAATAGTGCTCCTGCTTCAACTGCTTTCTTAGCAAACCATTGGTCAAACTGTGCTCTTAGTACGGTAAAATTATTATATGGTTCAGATGCCCATTCAAGACCTTTATATCCAAACTGTACGACTGATTCTGTGTCCATCATCCAAAAGCGCTGTTCAATAACTGGTCGCTCCAATGGCGCTTCCTTCCAGAATTCTGGAATAAGTTCCTCCATTTGCTGTCGGTATAGAACCCCGCCCATTACATTCTTAGAACCAGGGTATTCTCCTCTTTCAATAAGCAGTACATTTAAACCATTTTGAGCACAAACAAGGGCACAAGCAGTTCCTGCTGGACCTGCACCAACGACTATGACATCAAATTTTTCAGGCATAGCTTATTTCACCACCTTTTTCGTTTCTCAGTTGTTTAAATTGCTCAATTAATTTAGGAACTATTACCATTGCATCTCCTACAATACCGTAAGTTGCAACATCAAATATTGGTGCATTCGGATCCTTGTTTATGGCAATAATTAGATCTGAGTTCTTCATACCAACGACATGTTGGATCGCACCCGAAAGAGCTACGGCAAAATATATCTTCGGAGTGACTGTTTCTCCAGTTTGACCGATTTGCAATTCGTGAGGTAGCCATCCAGCTTCTACCACATCGCGGGTTCCGCCAACTGTTGCCCCGATGGTATCTGCCAACTCATAAAGAATCTGAAAGTTTTGGACATCTCCCATTCCTTTTCCACCGCATACAATGACATGGGCATCCGCTAGGTTAGCTTTTTTTGTTACGTCATTCACAATTTGTAATACTTTTGTCCGCATATCTTCTTCTTTAAGATCAATGCTTTCTTCAATGATTTTACCTAATCGGCTCGCATCAGGTGTAAGTGCCTTCATTACCTTTGGTCTAACCGTTGCCATCTGTGGCCTATGCTTCTTACAAAGGATTGTTGCCATGATATTACCGCCAAATGCCGGACGGCTAGCTTCAAGCAAACGTTTTTCAACATCTACATCGAGCATAGTTGTATCAGCCGTCAGTCCAGTTACTAAATCCGTAGCAACTGCACTTGCTAAATCTTTACCATTCGGTGTCGCACCGTAAAGAATGATTTCGGGCTTATATTTTTCAACAAGCAGCATAACGCCTTGCATATAAGACTCTGTCCGGTATTGCTTTAAAACGGGGTGATCCACCATATAAACTTCATCCGCGCCATAAGCAATTACTTGATTCGCTAATGACTTAACGTCTCTCCCTAGCAAAAAACCGCCTAAAGGAACCTCTAGTTTATCTGCCAGTTTCCTGCCAGCACCTAGCAATTCAAGAGATACACCTTCAATTTTCCCTTCATTTTGTTCGATGAAGATCCAAACCCCACGGTATTCATCAAAATTCATGTAAAACCCTCCCACCTCGTAAGTTACCGTTATTGATTCATTGATTTTATGGTTAATACTTCTCTATTCTCTAATAAGACTTCCATGAGCTGTTTTACTTGCTCATCAACAGAACCCTCAATTTTTTTTCCGCCTTCCGCCCTAGGAGGTGTAAACATTTTTCCAACAATAGTTGGCGAACCTTTAAGTCCAAGCTGTGTTCGATCAACATCTTCCAAGTCACTGACAGCCCAGATTACCGGCTCATAGCGTGCGGCTTTAATCATGTTTGTCATAGGAGAGTATTCGATATCATTTATTTCCTTTTCAACCGTTAACAGGCATGGTAATTCGGCTTGAATAAGCTCATAACCATTTGAGAGCTTCCGCTTAATCAAAACGGTTTTCTCCTGTACATTAACTTCGGATACATCAATTACATTTGTGACTGGGGGAATATCCATTCTTCTGGCAATGCCAGGTCCAACCTGACCGGTGTCCCCATCAATCGCGTGCTTTCCGCAAATGACCAAATCAACAGGTCTCTCCTTATTAATCCTTTCTAAAGCTTTCGATAATGCATAACTTGTTGCAAGTGTATCTGCACCTGCAAAGGCACGGTCAGAAATTAAATATCCCTTATCTGCACCGATTTCAACACTTTTTTTAATGACAGCCGTTGCCTGTGGTGGTCCCATCGACAAGACAGAAATTGTGCCACCTATTTTTTCTTTTATTTTCACGGCTGCTTGTACTGCATGTGCATCGTAAGGATTTAAAATCGCTGGTGCACTCCGGCGGTCAAGTGTGTTAGTCTTGGGGTTAATTTTTATGATTTTTGTATCTGGTACTTGTTTGACACATACGACAATGTGCATGTAAGACTTTCCCTCCCCTATAGTTTTCATTAAACAGCTGAAAGCGTTTGCTTAAATTGGTTATATAAAATGCTTTTTATTACGATATATGTATCGCAACACAAGCATAGTACCAAACAATGATAGTTTTCTTTTTTCTAATTTGATAATTTTTGTTGTGGAAGTAAAATCTAGAAGTAGGTTAATTGAATAAAGCGCAGGTTTAGAATGAATATTCCTTCAAATGGGACTAACTTAACTATATGAAATATTCAGAAATAAACAATGATAAAAATCACAGTTTATGTCAATAAATGTAGAAGCTTTATTATTGATATTGAAAGGTAAGGGGTAAAATGACTGAAGTAATTCTTGGCAGTGTACTGTCTGCCTTATCAACAGGTGCCGGGGCATTAATTATTCTGTTCATTAATCAATCTGTCACACACCGTTGGAGAGATATATTATTGGCATTTAGTGCAGGAATCATGATGGCAGCCTCTACTATTGGGTTGATCCCTGAAGCACTGAGGCTAGGTGGCTTTGTTTCATTGGCCATAGGAGTGTCTTTAGGAGTAATGGCATTAACTCTTCTAGAGAAGAATATTCCTCATCTTGACTTAGAGCACAATCAGTATGGATTACAGTTTGATGAGAAATCATTGTTAATCATCTCAGCCATTACACTACATAATATTCCTGAAGGATTATCTGTTGGGGTTAGTTATGCTTCCGAATCTGGTGATACTGGAAACTTAATTGCGCTCGCTATTGGTGTCCAAAATGCGCCGGAAGGCCTTCTTGTTGCATTATTTTTGATTAATCAAAAGATAAGTAAATTTAAGGCCTTCATTCTGGCTACGTTAACGGGAGCTATTGAAATTGTTACTTCGTTAATTGGTTTTTATTTGACATCATTTGTAAAGGGGCTTGTCCCATATGGTCTTTCTTTTGCTGCAGGTGCGATGTTATTTATTATCTATAAAGAATTAATTCCTGAAAGCCATGGAGATGGCCATGAGCGGGATTCTACCTATGCTTTTATTATTGGACTACTAGTGATGATATTCTTAATTGATATCTTTTAGACATAATTTCTATTCAGAACTCACATACAAACTTTTGGCCAAATCATAATCATTTGTTTAAAAGCAATTTTTACTTCTTCATTTGAATGCAAGGTTACTTTTTGGTATTCGTTAATTAAAACATCAAGTTCTTGACTAAATCTAATTGTTTCCTCGCAAGTAAATCCTTTTTCCGTGGCACAATTAATCATTGATTCTCTTTTGACCTTTATTGCTTCTAACATCTCAGAAGGCTCGTTCTCATACATGTACACTTTTCTCCACCTACTCCTAACTCTAATACATTAATTCGCTAAAAAATAGACTACTTGAAAGATTATTACAAGAATTCTTATAAAAGTAAACAGTTTCGCAAAAGTAGACAAAACAAGCATTTTCTACTGTTTTTCGACATCATTTTTACGACATTTCCGGTTTTTATGACAAATTTCTATGTTGAATTTCCACAACATTTTTGATGTGTTATTTTCAAAAAAACACAAAAAACTGGCACGCATGGTTGCTGCCAGTTTTTTAATGAATTATAGGCTAAGTTCTTGTTTTTCGTAAATTGGTACCCAGCCTTCTGTGGTAACAAATATTCGAACAGCGACAACTTTTTTGTCTTCTTCTAGGGTAAAATAGTGTCTTGTATTTTCTGGCACAGATATTAAATCTCCTGGTACTAGATGGACTTCAAAAAAAACACCATCTTTTCCTTGGATCACGAACACCCCATGACCGCTAACAATAAATCTGACTTCATCATCCGTATGATGGTGCTCATTTTTGAAATTTGCTAATAATACATCAAGATTTGGCGTGCTTTCTGATAAGGAAATGACATCTTGTGCCTTATAGCCTCTGCGAGCAGAAATGTCTGCAATTTCAGTTTCAAAGGAATATAGAATTTCTCCTTTTTCTTCGTCGCTTAAGGAATACTTTTCAACTAATTTCTGTGGTAATTTAGTGATAGCCCATTTTTCATAGATAACTTCTTGACTGTTTAGGAAGCTTTCTACTTCCTCTTGGTTATGAATTTGTTGATCTTTGTTTTGAAATGTAATATATGCCATTATTTATCTTCCTCTCCTAATATAATTAAACTACCTTAAATAATTGATACGGTTTGTGTTCTAGTAGGCGTAGTTGATAGCGAAATAAGAATTCTGATGCTTCTAAGAATTTCTTTGCTTCGAATGCGTTTTTTCCCCATACTGTTATTCCGTGATTTCGAATTAATACTGCACCGGCATCCTTATTGATATGCTCGGAAAATGCATGTGCCAGGGTTGGTATATGAGCATAGTTTTTGATAATTGGAATTTTCAATATTGCGTCTTCTTCCCACATATCAAATGCTTTAATCAATTCTTGCCCTTTAAAAGTTACCTCACCTTGGTCACCATAAACCTCAGAAATGACATTATTGTCGATTGTATGCACATGAAGGCTACAACCAGCTTGCGTTTTCCGGAAGATTTCAACATGAAGAAGTGTTTCAGCTGAAGGTTTTAATTGGGTTTCTTCAACAGCACGGCCGAATTCATCGACCAACAAGAAGTCCTCATCAGTTCGCTTCCGCTTATCTTTCCCGCTTGCAGTAACTAGGAATTGTAGTGGATGATCACTAACCTTTATGGCAAGATTCCCGCTTGTGCCCATAAACCAATCCCTCTGTGCAAGCTCTTCCTTAACATCAGCTAATTCTTTCCACTTTTCTGTTACCATGCTAGCTTCTTCACCTCAGTTCTATTTTTTATTGCATCAATACAATCAAAGAAGGTTTTAAATCCTTGGTGGTTAATGTTCCATTCTAGACATTTTTCTTTAAGTAAATCACGTGCGAGGACAAAGTCTGCTAGTTTTGCTGCCTCTAAATCTGTTACAGAATCACCAATGACGATAGAAAAATTATCTTCATCCTTTGTAAGTTTACGTATGATACTTGGTTTACAGCAGCCACACTTATTCTCACATAATGAATCACAAGCATGGGGCCATAAAATTTTTATGTTATCACCTGAGAAATCTGCTTGATTGCAATAGATGCCATCAAATGGCCCATATTTTTCAAGAATAGGATAAACAAAGAAATCAATTCCACCACTAACAATATAGAGTGGAATCCCTTTAGAACGAGTAAATTCAACAAATTCAGGAAAACCATCTCGAATCTTTGCATTTTCAATTGCAAATAAGGTGATTTCCTCTTTTTTTTCACTCGATAATTCTGAAAATAATTTCCCGACACCTTCACTTATTGGAATTTCGCGCGATAGAATTTGGTCCTTTACTGCCTCCCAGTTTGGAGGAGCAAATTTTTTCATAATCGCGATAATGTTATCACTATCGGTAATGGTGCCGTCAAAGTCACAATATATAACTGGCTTCCCCATCTATGTAGTCACCTCCGCAGTTCCCCATAATTGGAGTGCCTTTTTTAGTTCTGGAAAACCTTCTGCCCCCTCGACCAAGGATCTCCCCTGTAGATTGATTTCTATTGCTTGACGGAAGGCTAGGGCACCACCGCGAGCACCATCAGGATGCCCATGAATACCTCCACCAGCATTAATAACAGAATCAATGCCAAAGTCACGGATTAGTAAAGGAACTAAACCAGGATGAATTCCTGCAGAAGGAACGGGAAATGATTGCTTAAAAGTAGATTCGTTCGTTAGCTCACTAGAAATTGACAATGCGAGTGGCTTATCTAATGCCACAGTTCCATACGGTGATGGGAATAATGATAAGTCAGCACCTGCATAACGTAATAACTTACCGAGCAGCAAGGAATGGGAGATGCCGTAGTGTGTTGATGCAGTGAATGCACCACTTATAGCTGGATGGGCCATTAGTGGTAGCGCAATCTCGTCGTCCTCCCGTATTTCCTGGAGCACATCCAATCCATAGGCAAAGACATTGAACAATAAAAGATCAGCACCAAGCTCCGTTGCTTTTCTTGCTCGTTCCTTTAATTGTGAGGTTCTTCCCGTTAGGTTGACAGCATATAAGGTACGATGCCCGGTTTCTTCAAATACTTCCTTCAGTACGCTTTTCCCAGCGAGGATTCTTTTTTCAAAAGGAGTAAGATAATTTTCAAAAAGAATTTCATCATCCTTTACAAAATCAACTCCGCCCAAGGCTTGTTGTCTGAGCTGACTGATTAAAAAGTCAAGGTCCTTACCAAGTACCCCTT
>JAQSXG010000185.1 GCA_029256785.1 Neobacillus sp. | reverse complement strand
CCATCCTTGTTTTCTATTATTTCATCAGCAAAGACGATGTTAACATCTGGCTTCTGAATTGATGCAGTCATTGTTGCCTGATCCCAGGTCACGACCGCATTTAAACTCTCAGCAATGGCTTTAGCTGGTAACATAGTGCTTCCCTGTACTACAATGCCTGGAACATTGGGAGTTAGTTTATCATCATTCACAATGACATTTGCTATAGGGAATCCTGCAAAGCTTCCGTTCACACTTGCAGCAAAAGCAACCGTGGAAGAAAATAAGCAAATGATTGAAGTTATAATAAGTACTTTCTTTTTCATAACATCCTCCTCTAATTACATAGATATGAGTTCTTGCCTCACTCTCAGTTTTATTTAATATTTCAGCGATCTTCCAAAGCCTGTATCATAACACTACGACTCGTTGCATTAAAAATTATGGATTACAGGCTTTACACGGAACATATAATGTTCTTTTCATGCGTTAGCATTCCTTTCTTAAAATAAATACACTCCTCCATTTTAGATGCAAATACAAAATTTTACAATATGTTCCCAAAATAAAACATCACCAATCAGAGTGATGCTTTTATTATTTCAACAAGTTCAACAAAGTGGGGATGCATTTTATAAAGACCTACCAATTAAAAGAACTCTATTATAATGTCTTCATATCCTTTTGCTTTTGAAAATGATATCAATAATTGACGTACTCTTTGGTCTGCTTCTTCCAGAAAGCCTTGCCTGATTTTTTCTTCCTGAAGCTGTTTCTTGTTCGCGTTAATCTCGTCAAACACGATCTGAGTGGGATAATCAGAAAATATATTTCCGGTAACATCTTCTACCTTTGTCTTTTCTGTCTCCACAACGTTGTCTAATATTTGAGATTTCGGGATTCTGATCAACAACTCCTTAGATAACTCATCGTAAGATATTTGAATTTTTGAAAGATCCGTTCCCGCTTTTAAATAGCCTGAGTATTCAATAAGCTTAATTGTCTTTCCATAATTAATATCTGAAATACCTGGAAGGGCCAGGTTCTTTTCGGTTCGACTGATGATAACATTACTGTATTCATACTTCAGAGTCGTCCATTCAGACAGCTCCAATAAATGATCCTGCAGCAATGAAGTTTCTGACGTTATATTCGTGCTTGTCTGGATCAGATCATATTTATTAGACACATAGACTCCTGAGATGACGATCAGTGCAATTAGAATCGCGGGTAATATCCACTTTAACTTTTTAATCATGTAATTTTCCTCCAAGATTTATCAGATACTAGTACTGATAATCTTTTAAAATCTTCAGTCATCCTATCGCTTGATATTGGGTGGATGATGAAAGTCACGGGACTTCAATCCGTTTGTATTGCTAAAATATTATGACTCTCTTCCTCATATTCACTTTATGCTTTAAAAATACCCGTTTTACAAATTTCGACACAATTAGAATATTTCTTAGCAAATCCTTAATAATGATTACAGTTCTCTGCTTCATGACCAGATCTGTAACATAATCTATGGTTCTCAATATATTGTTAGTGACGAAAGGAGGTTGAGGTAATGAGTAATCTTTCGTCTAGCAGAGGCCATATATTGGAAAGATTTGATAGAATTCTAGGATATTTAAGTAGTATTGACAAAGTCAGCGACCATGACAGGGGCAGCGACCGTGACAGAGGCTGGGAAAGAGAAAGAGAAAGAAATAGGGATAGAGACATAGATAGAGACAGGGATAGAGACATAGATAGAGACAGGGATAGAGACAGGGACCGCGACAGATATCAACAAAGATACCGTGAAAGAGATTAATGCGAGACTGTAAATAATTTTGTGCTAATAAAGTAAGGGCAACCCTTCCAGGTTAATGTTAAAATAAATATTAATCTGGAGGGATTTTTTATGGCAAGACAAAGAAAATTAACTGAGGAACGCAGGAGCCTGATCAGCCAGTTGCTGACCACCTACAAACTCGAGGATGCGGAAGGTATTCAATCAATGCTGAAGGATCTATTGGGGGATACCCTGCAAGGAATGCTGGAAGCCGAATTGGAAGAGGATCTCGGTTATTCCAAGTATGACTTCAAGAACAAAGAAACTGACAATCGCAGAAACGGCTACAGCAAAAAAACTGTAACTTCATCGATGGGCGACATTGATCTTGATATTCCACGAGATCGTGATGGCGAATTTGAGCCGCAGATCGTCAAGAAGCATCAAACGGATATCTCCAGTATCGAGGATCAGGTCCTATCCATGTATGCAAAAGGAATGACAACAAGGGATATCACCGAACATCTTCATAGCGTCTACGGTGTCGAAGCATCCCCGGCAATGATCTCCAAGATGAACCGTGTACATAGCCGTTGGGATCAAGCTGGATGGCACCACGATCTTCCCGACGGACGATGCCCTATTTAAAATGCTGTACCTGGCGATGAATGACATCACCGAAAAATGGGTTGGCAGGCCAAGAGACTGGACAAGGATACTAGCGTAGCTTCTGATCTATTTTGATGGCAGAATATCACTACTGGACATAGAATAACCCACACAATGTTTAAAGGCTTCCAATTCACACTATTGGCAGCCTAAATTACTCTTCATCAAGTGATAAAATCAAATCGAACAGGCATTACCTCTTAGTATTCACCGTTAAATATATATCGCTGAATTCAATTTTTGTCGCTTGAATAATCCTGCTATTAATATCGAGTATATCACAGTTGTGCTCTTTACTGCCAGTCTCTCCGAATAAGTCAAGTTGCTTATAAGCTGGCAACATTACTGTAAATGAACTGCCATATCCTGCTTCACTTTTCACAGTTATTTCTCCTCCCAGCGAGTCCACCAACAGCTTGACGAGATGTAATCCCAAGCCTGTCCCTTCTGCTTGGCGTGACATACTGGTATCGGCCTGGCCGAAGCGCTCAAAGATGATTTGTTGTTTATCGGCTGGTATACCAATTCCTTCATCGATTACACTTATGCTTACGAAGTTTTGGTTTTTATGTTTCTTAGTAGAAAGCATCACATTGATCAACTTGCCTTTCGGTGTAAATTTCAACGCATTTGACAATAGATTCAGCATAATCCTTTCATATTTTTCTTCATCGATAAGAATTTCTTTTTTAGAAATACTACTCGTAAAGCTTAGGGTGACGCCCTTTTGTAACGCATAAATCTCAACTGAATTCAGGATAGCCTTTGTGACATACACAATATCAATCTTATCCATGTTGAACCTTATATTTCCCGAATTCATTTTCGTAATATCAAGCAAGTTGTCTACTAAGCGAAGCTGCCTGTTTGTATTCATCTTTATCATACTCAGATATTTTCCTAGTTTTTCCGATACATCGGTTTTCATGGAAGAATTAATGGATTGAATTGCAGAACTGATGACTGTTATCGGAGTTTTAAATTCATGGGTAATCAGATACAGGAATTCATCTTTCATTTTTATGGCTTCTTCAAGGGTTTTACTTTTTTCTTTCTCAACTATTAATAACTGTTCTTGGTGCTCTTTCAGTGCCTGCTCGGATTTTTTCCTTTCAATGATATCCGCTGCTAGGCGGGCAAGGATGTCCATATAGCGCAGCACTCGATCGTCTGGATGACAGGGTGCGCTCCAGTGGGTTGACATAATCCCTATTGTCTCGCCTCTGCGGTTAATAAGCGGTATAGACAGAACAGCCCGAACTCCTGCGGCTAACTGGATATCCAGCGCGGGCGTGCCTACAAAGATAGGGCTCTTTGTCACATCTTCAACAATAACGTATTCCTTGCGTTCGAACGCCTTAGCGCATGAAGAGGCAGTATCGTGGGATACGGAAGAAAAGAAATTTATATAGGACTGTTCAAATCCATATTGGGCTACAATTTCGAGAGACTCCGCCCCCGATTTAATTAGTTGCAGCGTACCCTTTTGCGCCCCAGCGATGATAATAGCCACTTCAAGAATATCGTTGATGAAAGAATTCAATTCGCTATCCTGTACATAACTCGTACTAAGTATCTGTATCTGTGCCATCGCTTTAAGATCATCTTCAAGTTGCTTCTCGCTCTCCTGCAGTGCCTCCTCTACTTTCTTGCGCTCGGTGATGTCACTTGCTGTGCCAAACCATTCCTTAATCCCGCCGTTGCAATCCAGCAGAGGTATAGCCCTGGAATATGTCCACCCGATGCTGCCGTCTACCTGCAACACGCGATGCTCTAGCTCCAACAGCTTTTTCTCCCGGATGCATTCATTCATCACATCGGTTACGAACTCATGATCGTCTGGGTGGATGTACTTGTCAAGCCAGTTCGCGTTTGGCTCTTCGGTGTCCGCAATGAAGCCCTTGTCGTAAAGCCTGGTCATCACTCCCCAGTCCGGACTCATACGGTAGACTACATTGGCACTGGCCACCGTCAACAAGCGCAACCTTTCCTCGCTCTCGCTTAGCACTTCCTTAATTTCTTTTTGTTTGCTAATATCACGAAATAAAATCCCTACAAGTCCTTCTTTGTAATTAAAAGCATATAAGTCATACCATCGGTTAGTAGCAAGATTAAAAGTTTCAAGATGAGTTGATTCACCTGATTTTGCCACATTCGCAAATGCTTCAGGCAAGCTTGGCTCTATATCAGGCATGATTTCTCTTATCTTTTTGCCAATAAAATCATCTGCTTTTAGCCCGGTTTGCTTCTCCCATGCTTGGTTCATATGTAAGTTAAGGTAATTATTAGAATGCCCGGATTCATCGAAGATCGGTTGTACAAGCGCAAACCCATCTTCCGTATTCTCGAATAATGTTCGATATAACCACTCGCTTTCCTTTAAAGCCTCTTCCGCGCGCTTGCTTTCGGTTATATCCAAAAAAATATTACCGATCCTGTGGCTCTTTTCATCGCCTATTTTGAAAATATAAAAGTTGTACCACTTCTTGTCCGGCTCAGCATACTGTTCCATACGTAGACTTTGCCCCGTCATTGCGACATTTCCGAAGATCTCGAACCAGTATTCTTCGTAATTCGAGTCTATATCCCGCAATCGCTTGCCGGTAAAATCAATGCCGAGCATTTTGGTTGCTGCATTGTTCGCTTCCAAATAGTACATATCGACCGGCTTGTCATTTTCGTCGAAAATGACATCAATAACGAAAAATCCCTGGTCTATCAGATTAAAAAGCAAATGGTACTTTTCCTCAGCATTTAGCGCAAGTTGATCCTTTATTTCAATAAGAGACTCCTCGGCCTTTGCTTGCTCAACTGCTGCCCAGGTACGTGCTGCGGTTTCTTCCATCAAAGATATCTCAAGCGGTGTCCAGTTCCGGGGTTCTTTGTGGTGCGCGCTGAATGCAGCCACCCATTTTCCATCCTTAACTAAACCGAGGCTGATGATCGCAGCTACTTGAATCGATTGAAATGCTTCTCGTTCCTCTTCGGAAAAGCGCGGATCAGACACATCGTTGATGATTATCGGCTTTCCCGAAAGATAAGAATCGATAGTAAACTGACTATAGTCCGCAGCATTCAAACGCGCTGCTATTGATGGAACACCGTTGACATAAACACTGTTGATGACGAGCTCTTGTTCATTTACGACATCCCCATAAAGGACGCGGCTTGCCCCAATTTGTTCGCCCAACACTCTGCAGGCTGTCAATTGAATCAGCATCGGATCTTCAATTGAGCGTATGGCATCGCTGAGCTTGAGCATATACTCTTTGTGGGCTGCACTTTCACTGAGTGTAATCTCTGATTTTTTTATTTCACTGATATCATTGAAAATAACTGCAACTCTTTTCAGTTCAGGATCGTCGATGGGGAAGGCAAATACGCTGAACCATTGATCTAATTCCTCCTCATATGTTTCAAACCGGAATGGCTGTCCTTTCTTGATAATACTTTCATATGCCTGCATCGTGCTGTCATTGACGCTTGGTACTACTTCAACAATTGTTTTTCCGATTACACCTGTTAATCCCGTAATTTTTTCAAAAGCCGGATTGATGAGTATGTATTTAAAGTCGACACGTTCGTTTTGATCGGTATCCACTTTTTCAATAATACAAATTCCTTCATCTACTGAATCAAATATCACCTTGTAACAATTAGAATTTAGGGTAGATGTAGTATCCTTATGCATTGGAAACTCCATATGATATTACCTCTTTCAAAATAACTATTAATACTATTAAATTCGCAAATTGAAGTTTGGAAAAAATTGTCTAAAAAAGTCTTTACAGGTAAAATATATATCAAATAAGCGTCTATTTCAAGTTCCCCTAAAAATATAACTACCAGGGCATGGCAGATAATGACGTTTCGGCTATCATATTAGGTACAAAGTCAGAAAAAAAGGAGAGTTTGCACCAATCTTATCAGGCTAAGAAGCTCCCGGAAATGTCGGAAGTTGGCGGATTCAAATACTTCAGATTTCTTCAGAGAGATTATCGCAAGATAACAACACACTTAAAAAATTCTATTGACAGCTTTAAAAACATGAGTAGAATTATATTAAATTTGAATTATTTTTATCTGATGCTTTCCAAAGCATAGTTAGATATTTTACATTAACCTGGAAAATCCGGAAAGCACAAAATTATTTACACTACCATTAATGCAGATTTACATCTTACGTATTTAATTTCATTGTTCTGGCCATTTGCGTTCACTCTTATTGGAGTGGACGCTTTTTATATAACAGCCGATATGCTTCTTGTGCCCAACTATTTTTTTACAAACCTTTAACACAATCTTTATCAATCCATCACAAAACGACAGTATACTTAGAATTACAAAAGGGCTTTTCATTGACCTTTTCTCCTTCAAAATTCCGTCTGCCCCGTGCCGAGAATCAACCTTCACTCTCGCTCGACACATCAGGGTGGGCGTTTTTTATTTCTTTTTTCTATAAAAATTATCATGAAGTTGTATTTGCCGGTGTTCTTCTTTTGTTGTATACTATACAGAAAGGAGGGAGTCAAATGGACGTTACATCTATCGCGGCAGCCAGTATTTATCTTCATCAAAGCCAAGTTCAAGAATCGGCTGGAATCGCCATTGCAAAACAAGTTCTTAATGTTCAAGAGGTAGCCGCCGAGGCACTGATTGAAATCATTCAAGACTCCGTTCCATCCTTTGGGCATAAACTTGATATAAGGGTTTAGCAGGGAATTTTCCCTGCTTCTTTATTTTTTGGATCATTAAACTGTATACTTTGGTCTCTACTAACTTCTCATGGAAAATCTCGTCATTGGTGAATTTATCCTTTTGTTTCCCTCCGTAAGTTACATTTATTTACAAAATACTGGATAAACTTACCACAATAAAATTTGGGGAAATAATGGTAAGATATTCTTGCATTGATCAATGTGGATAGGAGCAGTACAAGAAGTAAATTTAAACTCTTAATATTCTAGCCGTTTGCCGTAAATTCTTGTCACTGCTTCTATCATTAAATATCTGATACGATGAAACAATTATTGCACTTAAACAACTCTTGATAATGTAAAATATTAGTAATATAATCGAACTGTGGTATATTTTATATTTATATGGAGGTAAAATCATGGCAGAAACAGCTGTAATGCTATCGTGGACATTAATCTCTGAATGTCCTATTCCAGGAGATGTTAATGATTTGCTTGTTGAAGGAGAGAATGCTATTGCTGCTTACAAGACATTAAGGGACAGCGCAATATTCACAAACAAGCGGTTAATTGTAAGGGATGCTCAGGGTTTAACTGGAAAAAAAGTAGAAATTTATTCTCTCCCATATTCATCAATTAATATGTGGTCCACCGAAAATGCAGGTAAATTCCTCGATTTTAATGCAGAGGTTGAATTATGGACTAGAGCTGGACATATTAAAGTTAATCTTCAAAAAGGTGTCGATATAAGGAAGTTTGATAAATTGATAGCAGAAGCCATTCTATAACAGTCCACGTAAAAATATCGCCTAAAGCTCTTTCAATTCCATAAATGACAAATGGATATACCGTTGCGGCGGAGCCGCTGTTCCGATGAGTGGTGAGCCCTCCGGAATACTCACAAACTTACCGGAAGGGCTTAAAACTGTAGTAACTCCCAAAGCGTACAATTCTTTTTTTACACGTACATATTTTACATTTTCATGATGGTTTCTGAATTTGACATCGTAAACCTTCTCTTAAAACCAAATTTGACTTTCTTGCACACTATTTTGTAAAAAGTGTGCAAGAAAGTCAACAAACTATTTTAATTTATCGCTGGCCGAAAGATTACTATCGATAAAATCTTTGATTTCATTTTTACTGCTGTACAATTAATCTCATTCTTTTTTATCGGAAACCTCTCTTGTA
>JAQSXG010000184.1 GCA_029256785.1 Neobacillus sp. | reverse complement strand
AATAGAGCCAGATCACTAAAATTAAACTAGCGAGTGAAAACTCTGATAAGGACATAAAACCTATCGCATAGTGACCAGTCCAATTATAAAGAATGGTTAGGATGATTGGAGGGAAAAAGCCGCCTAGGCCACCCATAGCTGAAACTATTCCGTTTACAATACCCGCTTGTTTTGAAAAATAAAATGGGACTAATTTAAAAATCGCACCATTTCCAATTCCAGCGCAAAAGGCAACTAATAAACATCCAAATGAGTAAATTGGAAGAGAAGGTGTAAATGACAAAAGAAAGCCAGAGAATGTCAAGCCTGTAAAAACGGCTACCAATATTAAAAATGGATTGATTTTATCACCAAGCCAACCACCAACGGGCCGAAAGATTGTAGCTATTGCAATGAATCCTGCAGTACGCAAACCTGCATCTACTTTATCTAAATCAAAATGATTTACTAAAAAGGATGGCAAATAAATAGTAAATGCTACAAAAGAACCGAACGTAATGAAATAAAACAGACTTAAAAACCAAAGTTTAGGATTTTTATAAACCGATTTAATTTGCTCATTTAATGGTTTGTTAACCTTTTGTTCCTGACGGTCTCCAAATAGAAAGTTTATTAGGGCAAAGATTAACACAACGATTAGGAAAATTTGTATCGTGGTTCTCCAGCCAAAAGAATTCGCTAGAACAGGGGTAGCAAAAGAAGTGATTGCTGTTCCTATATTCCCAACTCCATAAATGCCATTAATAAATCCATGTTTTTCTTTTGGAAAGTATTTTGGCAGTGAAGTTACTCCAATTGAAAACACCGCACCACCAATACCTAACATAAATCCACCTAGTACCAACATGAATAAAGAGTTAGCAAAACTTAGAATTGCTATTGGCACTAGCAAAATGATAAAACTTATGACAAATAATAGTCTTGCTCCATAGCGATTGGTCCAATAACCAATCGGAACTCGAAGCAAAGACCCAAGGATAACCGGTATAGCAGTAGCCCAAGCAATTTGAGTTGATGATAACTCAATATCTTCCTTTATAAACGGCATCAGTGAAGAAATAAGCACCCAAACCATGAATCCAACAACAAGGCTCGCGGTTTGAACATATAATTGTCTTGCCCCTTGTTTCATCTAAATCCCCCTTAAATATCCCTTTGTTGTAGTATTTCCTCCAAATAGCTTTAATAACAAAGTTATTAATAGAAAGCATATGTAAATAGCCATTTTTCTTGTGTATTATAGTACAATATCTGACAAATAACAATGAGATATAATACAGAATTTAACTAGGAAAATATATAAATTTTTATTATTTTTCCTAGTAGACAACAAATTTCCAAAGGAAGATAATAACTTTATCAGCTAATTAGGTAGGGGAGTGTCTTATGCAGTCCAAAAAATATTATTTTGATCCGCCCAGAATACTTGTATTAGGATTTAGTCTAATTATTTTTATTGGCACAGTATTATTGACTCTACCTTCTGCAACGATAGACGGGCAAGGGTTGCCTATTATGAATGCTATCTTTACTGCTACCTCTGCAACATGTGTAACGGGTCTAGTCGTAGTAGATACGGGCACCACCTTTACGATTTTTGGACAATTAGTTATCTTATCTATGATTCAGGTTGGCGGGTTGGGTTTTATGACATTTGCAACTTTATTCGCTTTAATCCTTGGGAAACGAATAACACTGAGGGAACGAATTGTTTTGCAGGAATCATTAAATATTCTATCTTTGGATGGTATCGTTAAATTAGTAAAACAAATATTTCTCTTTACCATTGTTATTGAGTTAATGGGAGCAATGATGCTTTCAACTAGATTCTCACTTGATATGTCACTTGGAAGAGCAATTTACTTTGGAATTTTCCATTCTATTTCCAATTTTAATAACGCAGGATTTGATTTAATGGGAGAATATAAAAGCTTAACAAACTACGTGGCAGACCCGGCCGTGTCCCTTACGATTTCTTCCTTAATTATACTAGGGGGATTAGGTTTTATTGTAATGAATGAACTTTTTGTGTATCGCCAAGTTAAACGATTATCTATGCATACGAAAGTAGTCCTATTAACAAGTGCAATCCTATTAATTATTGGTACCATTGGAATTCTTGTGTTTGAGTTTTCAAATGATAAAACCTTAAAGCCATTATCTCTCATAGGTAAAGTACTGAGTTCTTTTTTTCAATCGGTATCTTCAAGGACTGCGGGTGCGAATTCACTTGCTATTTCAGAGTTGAACCAATCGTCCCAGTTCTTAATCGTGTTTTTAATGTTTATAGGAGCATCACCGGGGTCAACGGGTGGGGGGATAAAAACTACAACCTTCACCACCTTGATTGGAGCTGTATGGTCACAAATTCGCGGCAAACAGGATGTTGTGTTTTTTCGCCAACGAATAGAGTACGAAATTATTTATAAAGCCATTACTGTGACATTTAGCGGATTATTTCTCGTAGTACTAACTACCATGTTGTTAACTATCACTGAACAAGGTAAGGATTTTTTGATGTTATTGTTCGAGGCAACGTCCGCTTTTGCAACAGTTGGACTGTCGATGGGAGTAACTCCTGATTTAACTCCCATTGGTAAAACAATAATTATTGTAGCGATGTTTGCTGGACGGGTAGGTCCATTAACGGTTGCTTATGCGGTGACAGTCCGTAAAAACGCTGATGTGTTTAAGTATCCGAAAGGTAAAATCATGATAGGCTGATTGAGAATGATAAGGTCTAAAAAGTAGAAAGGAGAGTATTTAATGGATTTTCAAAATAAAGCGACTATAGAAGAAAAACTTCAATTGATGAATGAACTCACCAAACGATTCACAACACGTGCCCACAAAGTGGACGTCGAAGGAAGTTTTCCATTTGAAAATATTCAAGATTTAATAGATACGGGTTATACCTCTTTAACTGTACCAAAGAAATATGGTGGTCAGGAAATTACTCTTTTAGAAATGGTACGGCTCCAGGGGAAAATAGCAGAGGGTGATGGGGCAACTGCGCTTTCTATTGGGTGGCATATGGGAATAGTCAAAAATCTAACAGAAAAAGAAATATGGAAGGAACCGGTTTTTGAAAAATTATGCCAAGAAGTGTGTAGGGGTGCGTTGATTAATGCTGCTGCCACCGAGCCGAATACGGGGAGTCCAACACGTGGCGGAAAGCCGGAAACGACTGCAGAAAAAAAAGGTGATGGTTGGATTATTAATGGAAGAAAAACATTTACAACCATGTCACCCATGCTTGATTTCTTTATCGTTAGTGCAAGCATTAGCGGAACAGACCAAGTAGGTAACTTCCTTATCCCGAGACACAATGTAGGTGTGAGGATAGAAGAAACATGGGATAGTATAGCTATGAAAGGTACAGGTAGTCATGATTTATATCTCGAAAATGTGACGGTTGAAAATGATTCCTATGTTGAACAGATCGGCCGAGAGGGAAAAAGAACAAATGGCTGGCTGCTGCACATTCCTGCATGCTATCTTGGGATTGCAAAAGCGGCTAAAAAACATGCAATTGAATTTGCCTCAACCTATTCTCCAAACAGCATCAATAAACCAATTGTAGAATTGCCTAATGTAAAACAGAAAATCGGTGAAATGGAATTGAAAATCATGCAGGCAGAATATTTTTTATACGGCGTTGCAGAGCAATGGGATTCTTCGGACGAACATGAAAAAGCAAAGATGGGAGCTGTGTTGGGAGCTGTTAAATTAACGGTTACGAATGCTGCAATCGAGGTCGTTGATTTGGCGATGAGAGTTGTAGGAGCAAGAAGTCTCTCATTGAAGAGTCCATTACAGAGATACTACCGTGATGTAAGAGCTGGTATACATAATCCGCCAATGGATGATATGACCGTGCAATTACTATCAGCATACGCCATTCAGACCTATCAATCGTCTTAATTTCTTTAACCCATCCATATTAATGGCTGGGTTTTTGTCAATTTACCACGAGTTTCTACTATGTAAATATAATTGACCTAAATTAAATAATTATAACCTAAAAAGATGAGACTAAAATCATATTGCATCCGACAATCAACAGGTTTATGATTGCCAATAGGTAAGTGTGGGAAAATTAGTAAAATTTCAACAGTAAAAAGAAATAAATAAAAAAAATTGAAACTTAATTAGCTTTCTATCGTCATATATAAGGGAATTACAAATATAGGGGTAACTTTGAACCAGGTGGAATATTGCTGTTTACCAATGAAATAGACCAAGCTGTTGATTCTTTAAGCAACGAAACACAAAGGTATTTTGGAATGAATAGGCTATTCGTAAGTTTTAAATACAAACAGAAATATGATATAGTAATTGGGGTTCGTTTACCATTACCATTGGTAAGTGAGAGGAGAATTAAAAATGAAAAAGATTAGTTTGCCAAAAATTAAAAATAATGAACATATTATTTTCTTAACGATCGCTGTTGTATTATTTTGGTTTAAAACCTATGCCGCGTATAGAATTGAATTTACTCTTGGGATAGATAATAATCTGCAAAAATTTCTGCTATTCATAAACCCATTAAGTTCAGCTCTTTTTTTCTTCGGAATAGCATTGCTTTTTAAAAGGCATATGAAATTGGTTATTATTGTGACTAATTTTATTTTATCTTTTCTACTATATGCAAATATTGCTTATTACCGATTTTTTAGTGATTTCATCACGGTTCCAGTTTTGATGTCAACTAAAACGAATGCTGGTCAGCTTGGAGATAGCGCGCTTTCCTTAATGTCACCAATGGATATCTTTTATTTTGCGGATTTTATTATTTTAATTGTACTGTCCTTTTCCATATTTAAGAAGATAACGATTGAGAATAGAAAATCTTTTAAGGTTGTTCTGCTGTTTTCAATTACTGCCTTCCTTTTTAATTTGGGATTGGCTGAAAAAGATCGTCCACAATTGTTAAGCCGATCTTTTGACAGAAACTACTTAGTAAAATATTTAGGAACCTATAATTTTACAATTTATGATACAATCCAAAATATTAAATCGTCTGGTCAACGTGCTCTTGCAAACAGCAGTGATATAACTGATGTTGAGAATTACCGGAAAGCAAATTTTGCTGCCCCTAACCCTGAATATTTTGGTAAAGCTAAGGGTATGAATGTTCTATATATTGCATTAGAATCGCTCCAAAGCTTTGCAATTGACTATAAAATGCCAGATGGGCAGGAAGTAACACCATTTTTAAATTCACTTGTTCATAATGATGAAGCTTTCTATTTTGAAAATTTCTACCATCAAACTCGTCAGGGAAAAACATCTGACGCTGAATTTTTAATGGAAAACGGTCTTTATCCTATGTCTACTGGTGCAGTTTTTGTGAACAAAGCACAAAATACGTATCAAGCTATGCCTTCAATATTAAAAGGTTATGGTTATAATTCGGCCTCCTTTCATGGTAACTATAAAACATTCTGGAATCGAAATGTGATGTATAAAGCGTTAGGGTATGATCAGTTTTTTGATGCAGATTACTACAACATGACAGATGAAAACACAAAGAACTATGGGTTAAAAGATAAGCCATTTTTCACAGAGTCTATTCCAATGCTTGAGGGATTGAAGCAACCATTTTATACTAAGTTCCTTACACTCTCGAACCATTTCCCTTTTGAAATGGATCCAGAAGACACTGAGTTCCCTGCTGGTGAAACAGGTGATAAGGTGGTAGACCAATATTTTCAAGCAGCACATTATATGGACGAAGCGATCGAACAATTTTTTAATGACTTAAAGGCTTCTGGCTTATACGACAATACGGTAATTGTAATGTATGGTGACCACTACGGTATCTCTGAAAACCACAATGATGCAATGGCCCAGGTGCTTGGAGTGGAGGAAATTACACCAGTTCTAAACGCAGACCTACAACGTGTTCCATTATTTATTCACGTACCGGGTGTGAAAGGTAGTATCCAGAAACAATATGGCGGGCAGGTTGATGTCCGGTCGACCATTCTTCACTTATTAGGGATTGATACGAAAGACTACATGGAACTGGGGTCAGATTTATTTTCGAAGGACCACCGGAATTGGGCTTTATTTAGAAACGGTGATTTCGTTACACCAGAAGTCGTCCAAGTAAATGGTAAATGTTATTCCGCTGAATCGGGTGAATTAATGGAAGATGCTACTATTTGCCAAGATATTAGCAATAAGGTTAATCTTGAGCTTCAAATGTCGGATGAGATTGTCTATAAAGATTTGTTGCGTTTTTACCAACCGCAAGGGTATACACCAATTAATCCAAATGACTATGAATATTTAGCTCCGAAGAAGACAATTGAAGCGGATGAAAAATTAATTCCGGAAGAGACAGGGGATACAGAGAATATAGAGGATACAGAGAATAAAGAGGAAATAGAGGAAACGATTGAAGAATAGCGAGAGAGAAGAGTAATTTCTTCTCTCTTTTTTGTGGAAAAAATCAAAAGTTGGCTTTGAATGGCTGTGTATTATATAATTATTGTTAAAATTTCATTATCCATGTGTAGGAAAAGGAGGGATTTCTAGTGAGGGACGTAAAACTAATAAATATATTTGAGCATCATATTGCACAAAAGTATTTGAACAGATCTGGACTTGCACATGCTATCGCTGTTGCCTACCATGCATTTCATTTAGGAAAGGAACATAACGAGGATACGGATATTGCTGCTAAGGCTGGCCTTTTACATGATATGGGTCATTACACTTGGTATAAAAACGGAAAATGGGACTATGAGTTGTATAAACAAAATGATATTCACCCAATTAAAGGTGCTGAGAGGGCTCACAAGTTATTAATACGTTTAGGGGAAAATCCCATAAAAGCGAAAACGATTGCCTTAGCCATTCTTTTTCATACAGATTCATTTTTACCTTCAAATGATATTGTTCGTACGTCTCTTCAACAAATTGTAAAATGGGCAGATGAAAAAGACGAAGAAGAGGGTGGTATGCATCACTACCGAAAAATAGACTATGAAAGAGCTAAACAAAGTATTATCCGATTAGATGAATTGGTTGAAGCAGAACTTGCAAAAACCGGTGAGTAAAAAACAAAGCTGTGCCATCATAGGCACAGCTTTGTTTAGGAACTTATAGTTTGCGGAAGCCTTCTTCTTTTAAAAAGGATTCAGCTTCACCATATGTATCGAAGCTTTCATCTAAATTTAATCCAAAGTAAATATTCCAGGCATCATTCTCATTAATAACAATTAACTGGTTATTCTCATTATCTACCCAACGTTCCTCCTCCTGATCACCGATGATTGCCGCTTCGGTAGAAGAAGGATCAATTGGAGTTAAACTGCGAATGGAGTCCTTGATTAGTTGTTTTAGCTCATCTTCAGAAAAATCACGGATATTAACCATGCCTTTATCATCTGTATTATGTCCTTCCAAATTCCCAGCATAAACAAAGCCGTTCCCATTGGGATGTAAATGATACACGATGTTCTTTTTGTCGGAGATACTTTCGGTAATTTGGAAATTGACACGACCAAGAGAAACATTCTTTCTTTCTAATTCTGGAAAAGCTTCTATAATGGCTAATTTTTCGTTAAAAGTAAGCATTTTTTCCTCCATTTAAATAAATATAAGTTCATCGGATTGATTGATAGATCCACACGAATGAAGTTTCACTTTATCATACCGATAATTAGCCTAAAGATACAGGTTTTTGTCGAAAAAAGCAATAAAAGCGTCATTTCTGACGCTTTCATCTTGAGTCAATAATTCAATTTGAAGTGATTAGTAGCCTCCGCCAATATAAGCAGCTCCTACAATAATCAAAAGAATGAACAATACAACAATTAACGCAAAGCCGTTGTTGTTGCCACCGTTGTTGCCCATATAGTCACCTCCCTCCTATACTCTTTCAATGTATGTGAGGGTATGTCCAAAGGTTTGGACGAAAACACAAGTTTTTTTTATATCCACAAAAAGTTCATAAATTAATGAAAAACAATAATTTAAGTCACATTTCCGCATTGTTGGTAGTGATAAGATTAGGGAAAATCAACATTAGGGGTGAACACAATGGAAGAGATTCTAAAAGAGTTAGTAAGCAGTGTTAATGGTCTTCATGACAAAATAAATAATATGAATGTTGCTCTTCAACAGTGTGAAAAGAGACTATCCCAGTTAGAAAAAATGGATAGCATTGAACATCGTGTAACCGTTAATCAAATTGATTTAACTGATATTAAGGAAATTGTTGCGACTGTAGCTAATTTTCAACGTGAAGAACTATTGGACCTATCCCAACAAATGAAAGCACATATGAAAAATATTCCTTTTCGTG
>JAQSXG010000183.1 GCA_029256785.1 Neobacillus sp. | reverse complement strand
ATTACAAATTCTAAAGTAATGAATGAGGTGAAAACGAGCTTTGAGTCATTCAATTACTCGATCGTACTTGCGTCTAACAATCTCCTGCAAAGCAGTACGATTAAAAGAACTCTTACAGAGAAGGAAACAAATTATGAAAAAATGAGTTCCTACTATAATATGGGTCAGCAGATGAATCGTATTCAATCAAATTTGGATGTCTACGAGGTAGGAATTATCCTCACGGGGATAAACGGGGTTAGTTACACAACCGATAGTAATTACTGGCCAATTACTGAACAAGAGTTGAGAACGGATACTATTACTCTCACTACACTGAATGAACCCAAGAAACTATTGTATCAGTTTGACCATCGTATTACACAAAAGGATGACAGGTATATTGTTGCATCTAAGGCGATGATGGATCGGATATCCGGAAATGTCTATGGTGTAATGTATTTTACCATTAAAGAAAATGAGTTTAAAAGGCTTTATTCAAGTTATACAAGCCCTGGGAATAACGTTTTTGTAATCGACAAGTCAGGGATGATTGTATCTAGTAGCCAGACTGAGCAAATCGGCGAAAAAGCTGAGGAATTTCTTGACTATGCCAAAAAGGTTGAAGCCAATTCTAACCAGTACATTATCGAAAATTTTATGGGTAAGGATCAAATCATATTAATGGAGTATCTTCCAGTGTTGGATATGTACCTATTCAATGTTATCGACAGGCAAACAGCAATTGGGGAACTAATTGATAAGAGGGATATTTTTCTTATCTCTATAGGTATTGTCTTTGTAGCTCTAATTATTGTGTTCCTTATCTCTAGAAGAATGACAGGTTCGTTATCAAGACTGGTTAAGCAAATTTCCAATGTTCCAAAATACGATTTCGACCAGTATGTTTCTGTGACTGGTACGTATGAAACACGCCAGATAGGCAACGCCTTTAACTCCATGCTTGATGAACTCCATGAGTATGTCGAAAAGCTTGTGTTATCTCAAAAGAAGGAGCGTAATGCAGAACTCGCTGCATTGCAACAACAAATTAATCCACATTTCTTATATAATACACTAACCTCAATTAAATTTATGGTGAGGCAGGGTGGAATAGAAGAGACGGAATCAACAATTAATGCGTTAATCTCCTTATTACAAAATACGATAGGCAATGTTAGTGAAACGATTACGATTAAGCAAGAACTTGATAATTTAAAAAACTATGTATTTATCAATCAAAAGCGCTATGGAAACCGAATTAAAGTGAATTACTTTGTCACACAGGATTGTCTGGACTTTCAAATTCCAAAACTCATTTTGCAGCCTTTTATAGAAAACTCCTTTTTCCATGGGTTCACCCGTAAACCAGAAGGTTATATTAATGTCCTTATCTGGCAGGAAGATGGAAATTTGATTTGCGAGGTTGTAGATAACGGTGATGGTATGGACGTTACCTCAGATACAAAACTTCCAAAAACGAACCGCAAACAACAACATTTTTCAGGAATCGGTGTCCGAAATGTTCATGAGCGAATCCAGCTTATTTATGGTGGTTCCTATGGGGTAGAAATATCGAGCAAATTGGGAGAGGGGACAAAAGTTCATTTTTCACTTCCAATTCGGCAAATATAAGAATATTCACATTATCTAAAAATTTTACAAATCTAGTAATTGGAAACGCATTCATTTATAAAAATAGTACAAAAACAGGAAAATATCGTCCTAACCTTTACCCCAAGGCAAGTGCTAACATAAGGGTTGTAAGATAGATAGCGCTTACACTAGTAGATAAATATTATTTTGGGGGTATATTGATGAAAAAAGTACTTGCACTATTTTTAGTGAGTATGTTGCTATTGACAGCTTGTTCTTCTGGAACAAAAGACAAAGCTACATCCGAAGGAACAAAAGATACCAATGAAATAACTGTTTGGGCATGGGATCCCAATTTTAACATTAAGGCAATGGAACTAGCAAAAGCGGCATATGCTTCTGAGAATAAAGGCCAAGAGATTAAAATAATTGAGAATGCGCAAGATGATATTATCCAAAAATTAAACACAAGTTTAAGCTCTGGCACTACTAAGGGTTTACCAAATGTTGTCTTAATTGAAGATTATCGTGCACAAGGTTTCCTTCAAGCATATCCGGACATGTTCCATGAGTTGACCGGTACATTTAAAGCAGATGATTTTGCATCATATAAACTAGCACCTACTAGCTTTGATGGTAAGAACTACGGACTTCCATTTGATACAGGGGTTACTGGACTATATGTAAGAACAGACTATTTGGAGCAAGCAGGTTATACTGTTGCTGATATTACGGACATTGACTGGAATAAATATATAGAAATTGGTAAAAAGGTTAAAGAAAAAACAGGTAAACAAATGCTTACGCAAGATCCAAATGACCTTGGCCTTATTCGGATGATGATTCAATCAGCCGGTTCATGGTATTTGGAAGAGGATGGAGTAACACCTAACTTAGCAGGTAATGAGGCATTAAAAGTAGCATTTGAAACATACAAAAAGCTTTTGGATGCAGATTTAGTGAAACCTGTTTCTGACTGGAGTCAATTCCTAGCAGGCTTTAACAGCGGTGAAGTTGCAACCGTTCCGACAGGAAACTGGATTACACCTTCTGTCAAAGCTGAGGCTTCACAATCTGGTAAGTGGGCAGTAGTAGGACTACCTAGACTTCCAGATGTTGCAGATTCTGTTAATGCGTCTAACTTAGGAGGAAGCTCTTGGTATGTTCTTAATGTGCCAGGAAAAGAAAAAGCTGCTGACTTCTTAGCTAAAACTTTTGGATCAAGTGTAGAGTTTTATCAGACATTGAACAAGGAAATAGGTGCAATTGGTACGTACCTGCCTGCAATTGAAGGTGATGCATACCAAGCTGCAGACGAGTTCTTTGGAGGTCAGAAAATCATTGCTGATTTCTCTAAATGGACAGAGCAAATTCCACAAGTAAACTTTGGGTTGCATACGTATGCGATTGAAGACATTCTAGCTGTGGAAGCGCAAAACTTTATCAAAGGTAAAGATCTAGATCAGATGTTAGAGGATGCTCAAAAACAAGCAGAAACGCAAGTTAAATAAACTGAACCAAAATCTTTGAAAAAGATAAATAAGAAATTAAGCCTCGGGAACTCGCCGGCTTCTCCTATTGGTTTAACGGAGTGAAAAAGTATCAGGCGAGATATTCCTTGGCTTTTTCTTTTTATTAACTAGGTAAGGAGTTGAATTAATGTGATAACAGTAAAAGCTAACCAGAATCTCCAGACTTCAAAAACAAACCGAAAACTTCGAGCTAAAACGGCCATTATTGGTTGGTCTTTTATTATACTGGCAGCTTTGTTAATTTTCTTGTTTTATTTTTACCCTATGTTCCAGGCGTTGTTGATGTCACTTCAATCAGGTACAGGTACGAATCTTCAATTCGTCGGACTCGAAAATTATGTACGTTTGTTTAAGGACCCAACCTTCCTTACTACTGTGAAAAATACTGTCATTTATCTAATCATTCAGGTACCAGTTATGATTATCCTAGCATTGTTTCTCTCAGTTATGCTGAATGATAAAAAAACAAAGCTAAAGGGTTTCTTTCGAACAGCAATTTTTTTACCATGTGTGACCTCACTTGTAGCCTATTCGGTCATTTTCAAGTATTTGTTTGGTACAGATGGCATCATTAATGTAATGCTAATGAACGTTTCACTCATTTCTGAACCGATTCAATGGCTTACAGATCCTTTTTGGGCAAAAATTACGATAATTATTGCGATTACATGGCGTTGGACTGGCTATAATATGATCTTTTATCTTTCTGGCCTTCAAAATATAGATCATTCTATTTATGAGGCAGCCAAAATGGATGGTGCATCAGCATTTCAACAGTTTTTCAAAATTACCATACCAATGATGAAGCCGATTATTTTATTTACTTCAATCACTTCAACAATCGGCACGCTTCAGGTATTTGATGAGGTTATGAATATTACGAACGGTGGACCTGGCAATGCAACCATGACCATTTCTCAATACATTTATAACCTTTCATTTAAATATACCCCTGACTTTGGCTATGCAGCGACCGTTTCATACGCAATTGTTATTATGATTGTCATTTTCTCTATCATTCAGTTTAAAGTGGCAGGTGATAAAAATGCGTAACCTTAAAATTATTGTTAAATATACCATTCTAATCATTGCAACAATTATTTCTGTATTTCCATTTTTATGGATGATTGTTAGCGCGACAAATAAGTCTGTCGATGTAACACAGGGGCGATTATTGCCAGGAAGCCATTTTTTCCAAAACTTAAGCAATCTGTTAGAAACGGCAGATATTGTTCCAGCATTATTAAATTCAGCCAAAATTTCGATTTCAACAACCTTGCTAGCAATGCTTATTGCTTCATTGGCCGGTTATGGTTTTGAAATTTTTCAGAGCAAAGCAAAGGATATCGTGTTCAATATTCTACTTCTGTCTATGATGATTCCCTTTGCAGCGTTGATGGTCCCGTTATTTCGGATGTTTGGATTTATCTCACAAACGGTTCCAATAATAGGGATAGATACCCTTACGGCTGTTGTTTTGCCATCAGTGACAACAGCATTTTTGATCTTCTTCTTTCGGCAGAGCACGAAGATGTTTCCTAAGGATATCCTTGAAGCAGGCAGAATTGATGGTTTAACTGAATTGGGAGTATTCTTTCGAATTTATGTTCCGACGATGAAGACAAGCTATGCAGCTGCAGCGATTATTACCTTCATGGCTAGCTGGAATAACTACTTGTGGCCGCTTGTAGTGCTTCAGTCTCCCGAGAAACAAACGATTCCGTTACTTATATCTAACCTCGGGTCAAGTTATACTCCAGACTTTGGAGTCATTATGACAGCAATTGTTATAGCGACCTTACCTGCAGCACTTATCTTCTTTATTATGCAAAAACATTTTGTTGCCGGTATGATGGGTTCAGTTAAATAGAATGATAGAACAAGAATTTAAGATTGGAGGGTGAATGTTTTGACAAAAATTCCAACTATTAATTGGTTAACGGATCTACATGTGTTTGCGGTTAATCGTCTACCAGCACACTCCGACCACCTATATTATGAAACAATGGAGGAGGCAAAAGGTACCGCTCCAATGGCGATGCGTCATGACTTGAATGGAAACTGGAAATTTTACTATAGCTTGAATCCGGACAATCGTCCGGAGAGGTTTTTCCAGGTTGATTTCAATTGCTCAGGCTGGGGAGATATCAAGGTTCCAGGTCATATCCAGCTACAAGGCTACGGGCAACCACAATATGTAAACACAATGTACCCTTGGGATGGACATAACGAAATCCGTCCCCCAGAAATTCCAACTGATCATAATCCAGTGGGTAGCTATGTGAAGAATTTTCATGTACCGGATCAGATGAAAAACAAGCCAGTGTATGTTTCCTTCCAGGGTGTGGAGTCAGCTTTCTATGTGTGGCTGAATGGAGAGTTCGTAGGCTATAGTGAAGATTCTTTCACCCCAGCTGAATTTGACCTTACCCCATATCTAACAGAAGGCGAAAATAAGCTCGCGGTAGAAGTGTATCAGCGAAGTACGGGAAGCTGGCTTGAAGACCAAGACTTTTGGCGTTTTTCAGGCATCTTTCGGGATGTATATCTTTACACCGTTCCTGAAATTCATGTCAATGATGTACATGTTCGTGCTGAATTGGACGCATCGTTTACAAAAGCGACAGTTAATGCAGATCTTACGTTTTTGTCTGATCTACCGATGGGGTCCACGTTAGTTGGTGAATTGTATAATGCTACAGGTAATTTGGTGGCATCTAAGAATTTTGACGGGAAAGAGACACTTTCGATTACTGTAGATCAACCAGAATTATGGAGTGCAGAAAATCCGTATCTATACAAACTTTACATTCAAATCTTTAACGAGTCAGGTATCCTCGTAGAAGTTGTCCCACAAAAGGTTGGTTTTAGACGATTTGAGCTGGTGGACAAGATTATGCGGATCAATGGTGAACGGATTGTGTTCAAGGGTGTAAACCGCCATGAATTCAATTGTCGCAGCGGTCGGGCAATTACAAAGGAAGATATGCTTTGGGATATTAAGACGTTAAAGCGCAATAATATAAATTCGGTCCGAACCTCCCACTATCCAAATCAAAGTTATTGGTACGAGTTATGTGATGAATATGGTGTATATGTCATTGATGAAATGAATTTAGAAACGCATGGTTCATGGCAAAAGATGGGCGCAGTCGAGCCGTCATGGAACATTCCTGGTAATAAACGAGAATGGGAAGATATTGTCATGGATCGGGCGGTTTCAATGTTTGAACGGGACAAGAATCATCCTTCTATCTTGATTTGGTCCTGTGGTAACGAATCATATGCAGGGGAAGTAATCCTTCATGTTTCGCAATATTTCAAGCGTGTGGATTCAAGTCGTCTAGTCCATTACGAAGGGGTCTTCCATGCGCGTGAGTATAACGATACAAGCGATATGGAAAGCCGTATGTATGCGAAACCAGCAGATATTGAGAAATATCTAACGGAAAATCCAGAAAAGCCATACATTAGCTGTGAATATATGCATGCAATGGGGAACTCTCTTGGCGGAATGAGTAAATATACTGACTTAGAGAAGAAATACCCAATGTACCAAGGCGGTTTTATTTGGGATTATATTGACCAATCAATCATTAAAAAGGATCGTTACGGGAAAGAATTTCTAGCGTATGGCGGTGACTTTGGCGATCGTCCTACAGATTACGGTTTCTGTACGAATGGTATCGTATATGCAAATCGGGAGCTATCACCGAAGATGCAGGAAGTAAAATATTTGTATCAGAATATAAAGCTGTTACCAGACCAAACGGGCGTAACTATTATTAACGAGAACCTTTTCGCTGATACGGCTGATTATGAATTGGAATACACGCTGTTCCTAGAAGGACAGGAATTATATCGCAACAAGGTAGATGTTCAGGTACCAGCGCAAGGTGAGGGACGATCCGAATTTGAAATGCCTGCTGGTATCGCAAATGCTGCTGGTGAGTATTGTATCCATACTGCATTTAAGTTGAAGGAAAATACTCTATGGGCGGATGCTGGTTATGAAATAGCATTTGGCCAGTTTGTGTTTAAGGTGGGTTCAAGGATAGCGGACCACATGAACGGTGAATTACGTGTTGTAAAAGGTGATGTGAATATTGGTGTTCACGGCCGTGATTTTACGATTATGTTCTCGAAACAGGCGGGTAGCCTTGTATCTCTGAATTATGCAGGTAAAGAGATGATTGCTCTTCCACCGGCACCATTATTCTGGAGAGCGACCACTGATAATGATAGAGGCTATTCCCAGGATTTTCTTTCAGGAATGTGGTATGCGGCCAGTTTAGCTCGGAAATGTATTGCGATTGATATCGAGGAAAATCAGGATCAGGTTAGTGTGATGTTCACGTATAAACTATCTATTAGTTCCGATATAGAGGTGAAAATTCGTTATACGGTTAATCCAGATGGCAGTATCCATGTAAGGTCAATTTACCATGGAGCGGAGAATCTCCCTCAAATGCCAATCTTTGCAGTATCCTTTAAAGTACCTGCCGATTATGACCAATTAGATTGGTACGCCATGGGCCCAGAAGAGAATTATTCAGACCGTTCTATGGGTGCAAGGCTTGGTACCTTTAAAAATCAAGTTCACGAAAATATATCTGGCTATGTAATGCCGCAAGAATCGGGTAACAGAACCGGAGTCCGACGGGTGAATCTAACGAATCGGGAGGGACTAGGAATCAAGATTTGTTCTATTAACGAACCGGTAGAATGCAATTTTTCCCCCTATACAGCATTTGAGCTTGAGAACGCTATGCACCATTATGAGCTTCCGAATATCCATTATACAGTTGTAACTGTAGCGGGTAAGCAGATGGGTGTTGGCGGTGATGACAGTTGGGGCGCACCAGTCCATGACGAACATCTTATTCCTGCAGATCAAAAAATGGAATTTGAATTTATCATCCAAAGATTATAAATCAATGAAAAGAAGCACATAACGGAAAAAATAAGCACAAATAAGGAGTCTGGATAAACCTGACTCTTTATTTGTTTAAGTTTATCGTAAATAAAATTAACTAGTGGATGTGGATAAATCATGCTTATACATATAAATCAAGAGACCAAACAGTTTCATTTAACAAATGGACAAGTTAGTTATATCTTTCATGTGATGAAAAATGGACAATTAGGGCACCTATACTATGGAAAGGCTTTACGTCCGCGTTCAGATTTTTCCCATTTGCAAACGTATGATGTCCCAACTGCGGCGAGTTGTCATATTTATGAGGACGATCCTGCTTTTAATTTGGAAACGTTACGACAGGAATATCCTGCATACGGG
>JAQSXG010000182.1 GCA_029256785.1 Neobacillus sp. | reverse complement strand
ATATCTACGAATAGGATCAAATAATAAAAAAATCAGCTGATAGGAGATGAAATCATGATTGTAGGACTACTGTTCGCGATTTTTGGCGGTGCGTTGGTCGGTTTGCAAAATATTTTTAACAGTAAGGTAAATGAACGTGCAGGTTCTTGGGCAACGACTTCCTTAGTATTAGGGATGGGATTTCTAGCTTCACTGACAATGGGGCTGCTATTTGAAGGGGGACAATTATTTAACCTACAAAATATGAAAACCTGGTATTGGTTCAGTGGGATCCTTGGAGTAGGTGTGGTTGGTTGTCTCGTCCAAGGGATAAAATTGCTTGGACCAACCTATGCCATAGCTATTGCGTTGACCTCGCAGCTAGTGTTTGCTTTATTGGGGGATACATTTGGCTGGTTGGGCCTCGTTAGGGTCCCATTTACATTTAGTCAGTTGGTAGGAGTACTAATCATTGTTGGCGGGATTATTATCTTTAAATTTGGCGGAAGCCGGGAGAGCCAGAAATCAGCAGCAAAGATATCCTTACCAGCTGTGAAAGGGAACTAACTTAAAAGCTGCAGATTGTCTGCAGCTTTTCCTATTTAGTGGTTTTATGCACATCTGGGGACACTTCAATTAATTTTCTTTGAATGATGGGGTATCATTGTAAACATTAAACAAAAGGCTGTAATAATCCGTTTCTTTTGTTTTTTTTACATGATGGTCTTTTTGGTATTGAGAAATGGGAAAAGATGATACTATCACAATAGAACTACACATGAATAATAAGCAGATGATCCCTACAAGTATAGACATTTAACATACCTCCTTTATTTGTACAGTAAGCGTAAAGTATGAAACGCATTTCAGAGCAAGAAAAAGTTTGATCAAAAAGGTGAATAGATGGCAAATATTAAAGATATTGCAAAGATGGCAGGAGTTTCCGTGACAACCGTTTCTCGTGTATTGAATAACCATCCATATGTCAGTGAAGATAAAAGGGAAGCGGTTATTCGGGCCATGGAGGAAAGCGATTATCAACCAAATATAAATGCTGTTCATTTAAGCAAGGGTGAGACGCTCCTAATAGGTGTGGTTGTACCTTTCTCTAATCATCCGTATTTTGGTTTGCTGATTGAAGGGATTGCAAATGAAGCGGTAATAAACAACTATAAGTTGGTATTATTCCAAACAAACTACGAGGTAGATAGAGAAGTTGAAGCTTTAAGGATGTTACAACATAAGCAAATAGATGCTTTAATCATATGTTCGAGAATTTGTGAATGGGATATTATAAACGAATATGTATCCTACGGTCCGATTGTTCTTTGCGAAGATTCGAGGGGAAAAGAAGTATCTTCAACCTATATCGATCATTATAAAAGTTTTAGTAAAGCACTGGAGTATTTACATAATAAAGGGCATCATACAATTGGTTATTCGATAGGGAGAAATTCAGGAGGTAACAGCAAACAAAGGGAGAAAGCTTACAGAGATTTTCTGTCGGGAATAAATGAACCGTTTAATCCCCAATACATCTTTAAAAACTGCTTTAACTTTGAAGATGGAGAACAAGTGGTTAATTCTATCACTAAAATGAGTCAGCCACCTTCTGCGTTACTAGTTACCAGTGACCAAGTAGCTGCAGGAATCATTACTTGTTGTAAAGAACAGAATATTTTAATACCCGATGAACTGGCGGTAATGGGGTTTGATAACCAACCAATAGCCAAGATGATGAACATTACTACTCTTGAAATCCCATTAGTTAAAATCGGAAAAAAGCTATTTCTTCAAGCAATGGACCGCTCTAATCAATCGCACGAAGAGATAGTTGTCCAATTAATTGAACGGCAAACCGTGTAAAAAAAACAAGGTTTTACAAAATAAAATGAAAGAGAGCCTAAAAATACAACTTGTATTTTTAGGCTCTTTTTTCATTGCTACCACGACATGGGGTCAGTCCCCCAGTGTCCTAAAGTTTTAACGTATCGGGGGACTGACCCTATTTTGACCTCAAATTAAAACCCTTGTACTTTAGCTTCATGCCTTTGATTTAGTTCTTTACGAGTTCCAAAAATTAGTTTTAATAATGGAGGAGTGACGAGTGTTGTTACAATGACAACAATAATCATTGCAGTGTAATATTGAGCGGGTAACAAGCCACTCTCTAATCCCATCGCAGCTAGGATTAAGGCTACCTCGCCCCTTGATATCATTCCTGCACCAATTCCCATTGAAGACTTTGTATTAAATCCTGAAACCTTTGCACCTACACCTGAGCCAATAAACTTCGATAATAGTGCAACCACTGAGAATATCACAATAAATCCTACCTGGTTACCGATTCCATCAAATGAAACAGCTAATCCAATACTAACGAAGAAGAAAGGAACAAAAAGTCCATTCGCGATAGGTTCCACTTTATGTTCAATTTCTTCTTTAAATTTAGTTTGAGCAATCGCAATCCCAGCAAAGAATGTACCGATAATTCCTGCAACACCAACTGCTTCTGCAAAATAAGCAAAGCCAAAACAGATAATTAATCCGGCACTTAAAACAGCCTCGGTAATTTTAAAACTAGAGAAAAATTGAATAAATTTAGGTACCAACCATTTAGATGCTAGAATAATAACCACAAAGAATATGATTTTCTTCCCAATGAGTAAAGCAAGATTTGTATTAGTCCCTGCAAACAGACTCATCGCGATGGCGATTAGAATAACAACAATAATGTCGTCTAATACGGCTGCGCCTAGTAAAGTAGAACCTTCCTTACTATTTAACCAGCCAAGCTCTCTTAGTGTTTGAACTGAGATACTAACCGATGTTGCCGCTAATAATAAACCGACAAAGATAGATTCTGCAACAGATAGATTATAGAATTGTGCGACAAAATAACACAAAATAATAGGTGCAATAACACCACCGACCGCAACGAGTACCGCAGCTTTTTTATTCTTATTTAAATCTGTTAGGTTTGTTTCTAATCCTGCCAAAAACATTAAAAGTAGGACACCAATTTGGCTAAAAATACTGAGGATTTCGGTATCCTGTACCCACCCAAGCAGGGCAGGTCCCAAAATAATACCGACAATAATTTTTCCTAATACAGAAGGTTGCCCTAATCGAATACTAATTTGACCAGCAATTTTTGTTGCCAATAAAATAATCACAATTTGTAAAATAAACATGCCATTCCCCCTAGAATCGTTTTTGTGGACAAAAAAAAACATGGCGGTGCCTAAGTGACAGGCTCCTCCATGTGTTACGTTCGTTATTAAGTTATTTATAATGATAACATCTCGTTTTTTGTTTGTACACTAAATTCTTTTGGGGAATTTATATAATTTATCATCCTTCCGACAGAATACCCCTTCCTCAAGGAGTGAGAAGGGCTTTAGCCCAATAAGTAGGAAGGGGATGAATGTCGGTTGGCAATAGCCAAAACTTTCCTCCTATGCTATAATTGGAACAAGTGTTCCTTTTGAGTGAGGTGAAATCAATGTTTGTAAACAAGGCATACAAATTCCGCATCTACCCAAACAAAAAACAAATTGAACTCATTAACAAAACCATTGGCTGTACAAGATTTGTATTCAATTTCTTTCTTGGTAGACAAAAAGAAAAAGATGCTTACTGGTATATCGTCGAGGAAATGGTGCAAAATGGGCAGCTTCCAACGAATTGTTGGAAAGGCAAATTCCTAAATAAATATGATACAGTGAAATCACTTCCTGAACTAAAGAAACATTACCCGTTTTTGAAAGAAGTCGACAGTATTGCTCTACAAAAATCTGTAGAAAACTTAGCTGATTCTTATTCTCGCTACTACAAAAAACAAAACAAACAACCACGATTTAAGTCTAAAAAGAACCCCATCCAATCTTACACAACCAAGCATACCAACGGAAATATCACAATCTCTGAAAATAAAATAAAATTACCGAAACTTGGTCTTATTCGGTTTGCGAAAAGTCGTGAAGTAAAAGGTCGAATTATGAGTGCAATCATAAGGAGGAACCCTTCAGGTAAATATTTTGTTTCTCTAGCAACGGAAACAGAGGTGATAGAATTACCTAAAACCCAATCGGCTATTGGCATTGATATGGGCTTAAAGGATTTTGCTATTCTGTCGGATGGAAAAGTCTACTCCAATCCAAAGTTTTTCCGTACCTTAGAAACAAAATTAATAAAAGCACAGCGAATCATGAGTAGGCGAACCTTAGGCGGTGCGAACTGGTACAAAGCAAAAATTAAAGTAGCACGCATTCATGAAAAGATAGCAAATGCAAGAAAGGATTACTTAGACAAGATTTCAACCGAAATTGTCAAAAAACACGACATCATCGGGATGGAAAACTTGTCGGTATCCAATATGCTAAAGAATCATAACCTTGCAAAAGCGATTAGTGAAGTATCATGGTCGCAATTCAAAACAATGATTGAATACAAAGCGAATTGGTATGGAAAACAAATTGTGACCGTCGCAACAAACTTCCCTTCCAGTCAACTTTGTTCTTGTTGTGGCTATAAAAACAAAGACGTTAAAAATTTCGGATTGCGTGAATGGGATTGTCCGAAGTGCCATGCCCATCATCAAAGGGATATTAACGCAGGAATCAATCTTAAAAAGGAAGCCATTAGACTTCTAACCGCAGGGACTGCGGGGGTCGCCTAATTAATAACTGGTGGATACACTGGTGTTCTTAGGAATCCCCTTCTTCAAACAACCCGTAAGGGTGTTAAGGAGGGGTAGTTCAACGGTTGGTTGATTATTCAATATCTAACTTAATAGTTTAGATTTCTCCCAAACTAGAACTTATTAGAAGCAGGTAAACGATTGGATTTGTCGTAAGCTTAGTCCGAAATATATCCATCTATATCCAGTCCAGCGGTACCCTGAGACAGAGTTCCGACCAACAAAGGTTGGATAGAACCAAAATTGATTAAAACCTCTTAACCATACATATGTGAAGCGGAATAAGCATCTTCTAATACCACCTGGGTCAACTGCAAATGCTTCCGCTTGTTGTTGAGGAACAAAAGAAGGCGGTGGTGATGTGGGTGGGCCTGATGTTGGCCCTTGACCTGGGCCTTGGCCAAACCCTGGCCCTTGACTAGGTGGTGAAAACGGTGGTGGAAACGAAGGTTGAAACCCGCCAAATCGTAAGTCTTCAGGAATGACATGGTAATAATTTTCCTCTTGGAATGGAGTTGGATATAAATAGGCTTCTTGACTATTTGGAAAGTAATAATTCATTGGTAAATGATTAGGATACATAAATAACACTCCTCTACTTTTTAACCTCACATCATACTATTCTTTAGTCATTTACCTATCAACTTGTACCTTCAAAATGTGTATTAACCTATACAAGGCATATGGTCCATAAGTAATACAGCGATACTTGAAACAAAGTTAATTAGCCTCCACTAATGTCAAATATAAAGCTAACTTAATGCATATGCTTTTTATAGAAATGGAGGGATTGTATGACAAATTTTCATTCGTTTCACGGGACAATCACGATGATTAGTGATTTTTTTACCGGTCAAAATGGCGAAGGAGAAGGCTGCTATAAATTTATTTCTGTAGAAAACGGATTGGGAGCATTGGTAAACTTCGTGGTGTCACCAACAACTTATTTTGTAGACCATGTAATGGTGGCAGTAGGGGATCGAGTGACTGGATATTATGACGGAAATTCACCTGTACCTCTTATTTACCCTCCACAATATCAAGCACTTGTCATGGTAAAAGATAGCCCATATCAAAATGTAAAAGTAGATTTTTTTACTAGTGAGTTGGTAAGTAGTGATGGACAATTACGTTTAAATATTTCTCCCTATACTCAAATTGTCTTAACAAATGGGCAACTCTATTCAAGAACCCCTACGAACCAGGATTTAATTGTTATTTACGGCCCTACCACAAAAAGTATTCCCGCCCAAACTACACCATATAGAATTATCGTTTTGTGTAAGAGGTAAAATTTGAAAGGTTATAAAAAAGGTCAAACTTCCATTACAGTGAAGTTTGACCTTTATTTATGTATTATTGATGTGTATCTTTTGAGTCGACCGGTAAGGAAGAATCCGGAGGCATCTTCCCGTTCTGTAAATCGTGGATACTCAATCCAAAGTCCATTTCAAGATGGGGATAGTCTTTAAATCGGGCCCAATCTCCACCCCATTCAAATCCTAAGGCTTTTGCCATTTCAACAACCTCAGTCCAATCATCCTTGCTATTCCTATTTCCATCATATTCCATATCCCATATCACATTCCCGGAAGGGGTCTTAAGTGCAAAATCAATGGCGAGCCCAAAATTATGGTAGGACTCTCCCCCTCTTGCAAAGGTTACAATATTGCCATCCGTTGTACGTCCTTTTTGATAAAGCAGTTCCTGATCTTCGGCACTTCGAAAATCGTCGGTAATGACGATAACAATTCCGCGCTCTGCGGCCTGTTTGATTAATTGATTCATTTGTTCTTCCACATAGGGATGTAGCCCAGTTGGTGGAGGAACAGGCTCATCCATCTTCTTTTCCGAAAAGGTATAGAAGAGGAAAAGGATAACCACGAGCAAAAAAATATATAATGTACTTCCAACCCATTTTTTAAGTTTCAAACTTTCCTTTTCCTTTCGCCTCTAAGATTAGATCCTTGGTAGGACGAACGTGAATTACCGCTAAAGAGTTTCATATTATTCTAATCGCACAAACAATACCAAGGAAAAGTACGTTACTCAATTAATATCTTAATCAATATTATTTCAACCTTCCCCAGGTTATTCGTTTTTTAGTTATTGCGACTGAAATCTAAATAGTAGTTAAAAAGATCAAACCTCCATTACTGATAAATAGTGGACGTCTGATCTTCTTCGAAACTTTTAATTGTCCTTATAGTAACATTGTTATTTGGGGCTAGGAGTTGCTGTTAAGGAAGAATTATCAGGTTTCGCGCCTTTTTGTAGATCGCGGAGCGTTAATCCAAAGTCCATTTGTAAATGTGGATAATCTTTAAATTGATCCCAATCTCCGCCCCACTCAAACCCTAAGGATTTTGCAAAATGAACAACTTCGTACCAATCAGCCGTTCCGTTGTTATTTCCATCATACTTCATATCCCAGATTATTTCCCCTGTAGGTGTTTTTAGGGCAAAGTCAATGGCAAGACCATAATTATGATAGGACTCTCCACCTCTTGCATAGGTTACTATTTTCCCACCAATGCTACGGCCTTTTTTAAAAAGTTGGTTCTGCTCTTCAGCACTTCGGTAATCATCCGTAACTACTACAGTAATCCCTGTATCTGCTGCCTTTTGGATCAGCTGGTTACCCCGTTCTACCAAAAGTGGATGGAGCATACTTGAAAATGAGATGGATTGAGTTCCTTTTGATTCTGCATTGGATGGGGTATCCGTATTAGATTCCGTATGCGTATTAGTATCAGCAAGAGTTTTGGAATCCGTAGGAGGATCAAACTCCATAATAAACAAAATATAGAATAGTAGAGTGTTAATCACGAGAAGAAATATTATTAATGAACCTTGTATCTTTTTATGCTTCAAAACTAGATATTCCTTTCGATCGATAAATATTTTATGAAATGATTTGTCTATCCATTCATTATCCCATTGCTCATCAACTTACTCAAATGGTTCTTTTTGGATAAGAGAAAATACTGAAATAAGATAAAGGACTAGACACAAAAGATAGTTAAACTACTTAATCATTCTGTTTGTTTTGATATTTTTCTGAAGTATTTTTTAGGAAGAGGGACATCTTAGGATTCCAGTCAATCTCCTAGCGAATTTCCCACCCTTTTGTGGGTGGTAAGGAGAGATGTATATTTACATTTTAACCTTTAAATGCTTATAAGGTAAGAGAAATAATAGACTACATAGCAAATGGAACCTTATGGTAAACTTGTACGTAAAGGGTTTAGTAGACTCGACTCGAACATCGGGAGAGATAGTTTGGATGATATGGTAATTGAGTTCAAGTTCGGCCAGGTTAGCGTTACAAAGGCAGGTGATTGTCCGAAGGAAGATCAAGTTCGGCCAAGTTAGTGTCTTTGATTATCGATGATCGAAAGAAGTGAAGCATAAAATAAGGTAGGATAATAAGGAAGGAAGTGCAAAATGCTGGATTTTGAAATGGTTATGCAGGAACTGGAAGTACTAAGTAATGAACGAATGAAAAAGATGTACATAGGCAATGGTGCTCGCGAGCCGCTTTTTGGCGTGGCTACAGGAAAAATGAAGCCGATTGCAAAGAAAATCAAAATAAATCAACTGTTGGCCGAGCAGCTTTACGCAACAGGGAACTACGATGCGATGTATTTTGCCGGCGTCATTGCAGACCCTAAGGCTATGACAGAAGATGACTTTGAGCGGTGGATTAACGCGGCGTATTTTTATA
>JAQSXG010000181.1 GCA_029256785.1 Neobacillus sp. | reverse complement strand
ACTTCAACAGGTGCATGTGTATTTGTGAAGGCTTGGAAATAAGCCATGTACTTCCCGTCTTTCCACTTCGTATGCATTTTTTCCTTGATTTCTTTAAATTGCGTTTCCAGTGTTTCCACACGGTTACCTGCAAAATCTCCGGAACCAGCTGCACTGCAAAATGTACAACCTCCATGAGCAACAGTACCGTCCCGGTTTGGACAGTCAAAACCGCCATCTAAAGCTACCTTAAACACCTTATGTCCAAATTGTTGGCGAAGGTGGTAATTCCAAGTATGGTACCGTTTATCATCTGATGCATATGGAAAAGGGTTGGTCTGAATCATATCAGCAACCTCCTTTAGTATAAAATTTTATTTGTGAATAATAGTTGAATTCTAACATGAAGTGAGTGGTATATCCAATTGTAATTCTTTCAAGCTAATTGCCAGTAATTATCGTTTGCTTGATGTAATAGGAAAGACGAGAGAGAACACAATAAGAAATGAAGCGTTTTTGCTTCACTTCTTATTAGTTGTGGTGCTTGATAAATATAAGGGGGTTTTTAGATGGCTACTCGTGATTCAATGAGTGAGTTAATGCAGCAATGTGAGGATGCTATTCGATATGCCCAGGATGAATTTAAAGAAAGTAGCCTTCAAGAGCATTATAACGATGATGACTATACAACTGCGTTGCAGCGTCTGGAACAAACGTACCAGGATATCGCCAAGATGGCACATAGCGCCAACGCCCAGCAACGCGATCAGCTTCATCGGATGAGGCTCCAAATTCAGCAACTTCAAAACACGATGATCCTGCAGGGAGGCCATACAGCAGGAGGAAGGGGAGAATACTCTTGAAAAAGCGCTCGAAACAACAAAATCCCGAACAAAAAACACGTAATGGAATCAATAACCAAGATCTTGAGGCGGGAAAAGATTTTGATATTGTAAAACAAGCAAAGAAGAAGTATGAAGAATCGGGCGGGCAGCCTGTAAAATCTAAATTCCATCAAGAAAAGAATTAATCATTTAAAAGCATAAAAGCCTTCAACATTCGTTGAGGGCTTTTTATTGAGAAAAACACAGAAAACACTGTGTAAATGAGGTAAAATCCAAGTTCACAAATTAGAAATAACTCAATTTCAATAAGTGATCTACGTCACAGATTGAGTTTGGCTAAAATGGGATAAATAAGTTATAAATAAGGTATCAGTATGTACTCGGAAAATTCAAAAATCATTAAAAACTTAGAAAAAAATTGTCCGGTGGATTTTTTTTTACATTTATTGTGAATGCGTTCACATTATATTCACATTCTGAAAGGAAGAATAAAAATGAAAAAACAATTTGTTACTTTAAACATTCTTTTTTGTTTATTACTAATGATAAATCCAGCAAAAATAGTAGCAGAGGAAAATAAAAATATCCTTACCTTTGAAGAGCTTTCGATAAAAATTATGCCAGAGTTTGCCTACCACCCAAAGGATGAGAAGAAAGACCATCCCCCTTTATTAATTGGTTACCAAGGAACCATGCTCAACAACACCGATCAGCCACAACAAGGTCAAATTGAAATCCCTCTGCCAATGGACGAGAAGAACTTCCGAATTGGGTATGTAGCAGATTACTCCAGTGATTTGTCGAAGGTTTATGAGATTGAATACATAATCAACGAGGAATTAGGAACGATTTCTTGGACAACTAGTGAAGAAATACAGCCGAAGGAAGTATATAAGTTTGTTGTTGAATATTATACCGATAACTTAACTGTCACTAATGATAAAAAGTCACTTGATTATCAATTTCAAAGCTTTGCAGATATTAGCCTTTTCAATGTATCGTTTATCCAGCCATTAATGGCAGAAAATATTGTGCTTGATCCTGCACCTGAAAAAAAGGAAACTCATGCAGATGAAGAAGGGATATTCTCTTATAATTACCAGGGCTTAAAAGCTGGAGATTCGAAAAGTTTTTCTCTTAATTATGAACGTAGTGAAAGTAAACCAACGGTAGAATTCGTTGATGATAAACCTGCACAAAGTAAAGAAGTAAAAAAAGGTTTTAACAAGCTTGAAATCGCTGCTTTTGGTGTAATTGGGTTAATAATGATTGGCGGTATGACCGTTCTTTTAAGAAGAAATAGAAAATAGTAATACCATTCCTATTGGTAGTAAGGTGCAAAAGCACTTTATTATATAAATTTTTAGAGAGAGAAAGATATTTTATGGGAGGTGAAAAGATGTTTAAAAAATGGTTCAAAAAATTGATGGCGATCGATAAGAGGGTATTGTTGGTAGTAGCTTTGTTAATAGGAGTTGCTCTATCTTTCGGAACAGTTAAAACAATGGCTTACCTGGATTCTCCTAACTTTTGCCAAAACTGCCACACGATGAAAAATGTTCATGCGTCCTTTGTGGATTCCACACACTCGGAGTTGCAGTGCAATGATTGTCACTTACCGCATGAGAGTGAGGTAGGCAAATTATTTTTTAAAGGTCGCGCTGGTATGACTCATATCTTCTACAATACTTTAGGTACTGAGGATATACCTGATCGAATTTATGCGACCTCACGGACGATGAGAGTCATTAATCAAAACTGTGCAGACTGTCATGCAAGTACGGTTACGAATGTATCACATGACTCGAAGGATAATTGTATGTCCTGTCATCAAACCGTACCACATGGAGCAGACTTTAAAGATGATTCATTCGATAAGCCAGCTAAATCAGGCGATTTATTAAAAATTAAGGGAGGATTTTAAGAATGAAGAGGTTCCGTTATGGGGCGTACCTCCTCCTGTTGACATTTGTCCTAATCATTACAGGTTGTAGTAATGACGGGGAGAGCAAAAAAGCAAATGCAGCAGATTCAAAGGAGACTACAGGCCTATCTGCAGATGAGATAAGCAATGAAGCGTTCAAAGATTTATTTCCGCTTCAATATAATAGCTATATGAAAAATGAAAAAATGGAAGATACAAAATATAGTGGTTCAGTGAAACGAAGCAAGTATGATCCTGATAAGGAACCATTATTACCTGTTCTATTTAACGGGTACGGCTTTGCAACGGAATATAATGAAGACCGTGGCCATACGTATGCGCTAGAAGATATTAAGAATGTAAAACGTATTACTGATAAATCAGTTGGTTCATGCTACACATGTAAATCTACTGCCGTTCCAAAAATGTTAGAAGAAATGGGCGACGATTATTGGGGTGCCAACTTTAATAGTGAGATTTGGACAAAAGGAGAAGCAATGGGACACTCGCCAATCGGCTGTTCTGACTGTCATGATCCAGAAACGATGGATTTGCGTATCACCCGTCCAAGCTTTACGAAAGGTTTAGAATCCCAAGGTATTGATGTTTCTAATCCAACGAAGAACGATATGCGTAGCTATGTTTGCGGACAGTGTCACGTGGAATATCATTTTGCTGCAAATAACAGTGAAGTAACCTTCCCATGGGCAGAGGGCTTCAAACCTGAAGAAATGTATGAATACTATAACACCATTGCTAAAGAAAATGGCTTCGAAAAAGACTGGGTAAGTAATATCTCTGGAGCGCCTATGTTAAAAGCACAGCATCCTGAATATGAAACACATGCATCTGGAACACATGGTAAAGCAAATGTATCCTGTGCAGATTGTCATATGCCGTTTGAGCGTGTGGATGGAAAAAGAAAGATTACGTCACACTGGTGGACTTCACCGCTTAAAACAATGGATACATCTTGTGGACAATGTCACGGTGATCGTGATTTAGACAAATTAAAAGAACGTGTCCTTGATATCCAAGAAACAAACTTTAGTGCACTTCATGAAGCACAAAATATTTCAACAACAGCACATTATTATGTAAATAAGATGATTACCTCTGGCGTAAGTCAAGACAAGATAACGCAAGCGCAGGAATTTGTCCGTAAGGGTCAATGGTTCTGGGATATTGTTGCAGCAGAAAACTCTGTAGGCTTCCATAATCCACAAGGTTCAATGGATTCATTGAGAGAATCAACTGTTCAATCCAATAATGCTATACGCCTTGCAACGGAAGAGTTAGTTAAAAAAGGCGTCGATATGAATGAGCTTGATCAAGAAATTGAAAAGGTGAAAAAGGCTGTTCAGGCAGAAACAGATAACTTTAAGAAAAAAGAACATGCCGTAAATAGCTACTTCCCTGCACAACAACCAGCAGCACCAGCAGTAAAAAAATAGACCCTTTCGATATAAACCTTAATTCGTCCGACCAAGAAGGAATTAAGAGTTTAAAGAAAGAGCCTAAAATCATTCGGTGAGGAAAACACTGTTTCTCTTAGGAGAACAGTGTTTTCTTGTGTATATTGTGACAAAAATTTGTCGGACTGTCAATTGGATGATGAGAGTGGCGCGTGTCGCGGAAATAGCACAGATTCTTGCGGAATAACGGTGGAATCGCGCGGAATAACGGTGGAATCGCGCGGAATAAACTAAGCAGCCCGCGGAATAGGATTCTCCAGTAGCAACTGTAAAAGAAAAAGAGATTGCACGAATTCCAAAATAGGAATAAAATACTCTTTGGAATTCTAATTGTTAAATTGTAAAGGAGCGTTTCTCATGCCACGTGCCTTATGGCTCTTAATTATTGGGATGGCAGTGAATGTTACAGGCTCTTCTTTTTTATGGCCTTTAAATACTATATATATTCACGATCATTTAGGTAAATCATTATCTGTTGCTGGTGTTGTATTAATGTTAAACGCTGGAGCAAGCGTCATTGGAAATCTATATGGTGGCAGTTTATTTGATAAAATTGGCGGATATAAGTCAATACTTCTAGGAATCTCTATCACCCTTACGGCATTGATTGGATTAACCTTTTGGCACGGGTGGCCAGAATACATTGTTTTTCAAATCCTAATTGGTTTTGGAACAGGTGTTATCTTTCCAAGTATGTTTGCTATGGCGGGTTCAGTATGGAAAGAGGGCGGTCGTAAAGCCTTCAATGCTATCTATGTGGCACAGAACCTTGGAGTAGCTGTTGGTGCAGCACTTGGCGGGGTTGTTGCCAACTATTCGTTCGATTTAATTTTCCTTGCTAATACGATTATGTTTATCATCTTTTTACTAATTGCTGTATTTGGTTATAAAGGGATTGAGGCTGGGGCTGTAAAAAAAGCTAGTAACTCTCCCACTGATGGGGTCGTAGTGAAAAGTCGAGTGAAATTATATGCGTTATTAATTCTCTGTACAGGTTATTTGTTATGTTGGGTTGGGTATGTGCAATGGCAAACAACTATTGCAACGTATACGCAGGAGATCAATATCTCTTTAATGCAATACAGCTTATTATGGACAATTAATGGAGCATTAATTGTACTTGGTCAGCCTTTATTGAATGGATTGATTAAATACCTTGCTACTACACTTAAGATACAAATAATCATTGGTATGGGAATATTTATTGTATCTTTTGTGGTTGCAGGCAATGCCACAGCCTTTTCTGGATTCGTGGTAGGTATGATTATCTTAACCATAGGAGAAATGTTTATCTGGCCGGCAGTACCAACTATTGCTTTTAACTTAGCACCAAAAGGAAGAGAAGGATTCTATCAAGGTATCGTAAACAGTACAGCTACCGGCGGAAGAATGATCGGGCCATTACTCGGCGGCATGATCGTTGACCTCTACAGCATGTCAGCACTATTCTACGTACTAATAGGACTATTTCTAATAGCAATCCTAACAACCATCATCTACGACCGAGGAATAAAGAAATCAGCACTAGTAGCAACTTCTACAGTTTCGCAGTAGTTTCTAGCAGTAGTTTTTGAGGTGACAGGCACCACTCGTGGACACTGTCCACCTGGAGAGGACAGTGAGTTATAAACTTGCTGTCTTTTTTGTTTAAATGAAAGTTTAAACGGTTAAACTTGATTTAGGAAGGATCGCTACTTGCATATTGTTGGTAAATTTAATACAATAACCGTAATACTTTAATAATGAAAGACCTTGATTAGGAGTAGTAGTGGTATATACCTGACTATAGAGAGTTGACGGCTGGTGCAAGTCAATCGGGTACATCATGAACTCGCCTATGAGTTGCAAACGTGAAAGTTTCAGTAATGTTTGCCGTTTTCCGCGTTAAGGATGAATGAAGCGAGTGTTTACAACACTAATGTGGGTGGTACCGCGGGAAGATACATACAATCCTCTCGTCCCTTTTTGGGATGAGGGGTTTTTTTATTTTTTTATAGGAGGAACAGACAATGAGTTTCGATCATCAGCATATCGAGAAGAAATGGCAAAAGACATGGGAAGAAGATAAGACATTCAAAACGAGCGAGGAATATGATAAGCGTAAATTCTACGCCTTAGATATGTTTCCATATCCTTCAGGGGCTGGACTTCATGTTGGTCACCCGGAAGGCTATACAGCAACAGATATCCTTTCGCGCTTAAAGCGGATGCAGGGCTACAATGTGCTCCATCCAATGGGCTGGGATGCCTTTGGTCTACCAGCTGAGCAGTATGCATTAGATACCGGTAACGACCCTGCAGAATTTACAGAGCAGAATATTAATACCTTCCGCAGACAAATTAAATCATTAGGCTTTTCCTACGATTGGGATCGTGAAGTAAACACGACGGATCCTGAATATTATAAATGGACACAATGGATTTTCTTAAAGTTGTTCGAGAAGGGTCTTGCTTATATTGATGAAGTCGCTGTTAACTGGTGTCCAGCGCTTGGAACTGTCTTGGCGAATGAAGAAGTAATTGATGGAAAAAGTGAGCGTGGTGGCCATCCGGTTGAGCGCCGCCCAATGAAGCAATGGATGTTAAAAATTACTGCTTACGGTGACAGGTTGCTTGAAGACCTTGAGGAACTTGATTGGCCAGAAAGTCTAAAAGAAATGCAACGTAACTGGATTGGCCGTTCAGAAGGTGCCGAAGTAACTTTTAATATTGAGGGTCATGATGAAACCTTCACGGTATTCACTACGCGTCCGGATACCCTATTCGGTGCAACGTATGCCGTGCTTGCTCCAGAGCATTCCTTTGTAAACAAAATTACAACTGCTGAGCAACGTCAGGCAGTCGAAACCTATTTAGATAAAGTTAAGACTAAGAGTGACCTTGAGCGTACCGATCTTGCGAAAGAGAAAACAGGTGTGTTTACTGGTGCATATGCAATCAATCCAGCAAACGGAGAAAAAATGCCAATTTGGATTGCAGATTATGTATTAGTGAGCTACGGTACAGGTGCAATTATGGCAGTACCGGCACATGATGAGCGTGATTATGAATTCGCTAAAGAATTTAATCTTCCAATTAAGGCAGTCGTGGCGGGTGGAGATATTGAGAAAGAAGCCTATACTGGTGACGGCGAACATATCAACTCTGACTTTTTAAATGGATTAGATAAAACAGAAGCCATTCAAAAAATGATTGCTTGGTTAGAAGAGAAAAATATTGGAACAAAGAAAGTGACCTTCCGTCTTCGTGATTGGCTGTTCAGTCGTCAACGTTATTGGGGTGAGCCGATTCCAATTATCCATTGGGAAGATGGGACAATGACAGCTGTACCAGAAGATCAACTGCCATTGACTCTGCCTATAACAAAGGAAATTAAACCTTCAGGTACAGGAGAATCACCACTTGCTTTAATATCTGACTGGGTAAATGTAGTTGACCCAGTTACTGGTAAGAAGGGCAGACGGGAAACGAATACAATGCCTCAATGGGCGGGCAGCTGCTGGTATTATTTACGTTATATTGATCCGAAAAATGATCAAGCACTTGCTTCACAGGAAAAGCTAAACCACTGGCTTCCAGTCGATATTTATATTGGCGGCGCAGAGCATGCAGTACTTCACTTACTTTACGCACGTTTCTGGCATAAATTCTTATATGATATTGGTGTGGTATCAACAAAAGAACCCTTCCAAAAGCTATTTAACCAAGGAATGATTCTTGGTGAAGGTAATGAAAAAATGAGTAAATCTAAAGGGAATGTTGTTAACCCAGATGATATTGTAAATAGCCACGGTGCGGATACATTAAGGTTGTATGAAATGTTCATGGGACCGCTTGATGCATCAATTGCTTGGTCCACAAATGGATTGGATGGATCACGCCGCTTCTTAGATCGTATTTGGCGTTTGTTGGTTGAAGAAAATGGCGAAATTTCTCCAAAGGTACAATCAACTGATGATGTATCAAATCTCGAAAAAGTTTATCATCAAACAGTGAAAAAAGTTACAGAGGACTATGAAGGTTTGCGTTTTAATACGGCTATTTCTCAAATGATGGTATTCATTAATGACGCATACAAAGCGCCAGTCCTTCCAAAGGATTATATCGAAGGCTTCGTAAAAATGCTTGCCCCTATTTGTCCACATATTGCGGAAGAGCTTTGGGAAAAACTAGGCCATAGTGGGACCATTTCTTATCAATCTTGGCCAGCATATGATGAAGCCAAGTTGGTCGACGATGTGGTCGAAATAGTCATCCAGGTTAATGGCAAGGTTAAGGCAAAACTAAT
>JAQSXG010000180.1 GCA_029256785.1 Neobacillus sp. | reverse complement strand
AATTTGAGCACATCCTCTATTAGCATAGTTATTTGGAAATCCTCTATATGATAAAGAGCGTTCATCCGTGTACTCCATCGAAAACTTTTTAATCGATTCCGATAATAATTCAGTAAACAATCTGTCGCTATTTCCGACAATCGTACCTTTTCGTCTTCTCCCTCTAGTACCTTTGTATAATGACCAAGGATTTCTTCAATCGCTTTTCTTTGTGTGTCATTACTTACTTTTAGAGTTCTGGATATCTCTCCCTCAGTCAGATAAGAAAAGATTACCTGTTTATATTTACTCTTATAAGTCTCAATTTTTTTCCTTCTATTTATTTCTATCCATTTCCGGCCTATTAAGTAAATTAATATAATTATTAATAGTAGTAAGAGTATAAGCATAATGATTGCCAATTGACGAACTTCATTCTGAAGCATTTATTTTCATCCTTTTTATTATCTCTAGAACTGTCCTTTGAAGGTCTTTAATACTGAATGGTTTAGTGATATAACCGGTTGCACCAAGCCTTAATGCTCTTGAAGTATGTTCCTCACCCTTTCTAGCTGAAAGCATGAGGACATGTATTCTTTCACTAGTATCCATTTTTTTAAGCTGTTGGAGGACTTCCAATCCATCCATTACTGGCATCACACCATCTAAAAGGATTAAATGTTTTCCAGGTAAATTTACACGCTTAGATTTAAAGAACTCGATACCATTCGAAAACTCTTCAAAATCTACTTCATAGTCTTCGATTTCTATTATTTGAATGACTTTTCGGAGTAATTCTCTAAGAACATAATCATCATCAATAATTGATATATATAGTGGATGGTTAGTACTATCTAACATCTTATTCAGAGCACCACCTAAACTAAAGTGACTTTACCTTTTCGGTACAGCTTTCCATTGCCGCTAAAACCGCACTCCGAAACTGATTCTTCTCTAGAGTGGTAACGGCCTCTATTGTTGCTCCACCTGGTGTACAAACACTATCCTTTAATGCACCAGGATGACTTTGTGTCTCTAGAACCATTTTGGCTGCACCTAGTACCGCCTGTGAAGCAAGGCGGTAGGCTTTATCTCTTTGAATTCCCTGCTTTACTCCTCCATCAGCCATGGCTTCTATCAGCATGTACACATAGGCTGGAGAAGATCCACTTATGGCTGGAATAGCATCCATTAATTTCTCTTCTAGACGCTCAGTTTTCCCAAAGCTTTGGAATATACGCTCAACTACCTGCATTTCTTCTTCAGTGATATACTCATTAGGACATAGGACTGTCATTCCTTCTCTTACCAATGATGGCGTATTAGGCATGGTCCGCACAGCCTTAATTTTATAGGCAAATGCTCGTTCAACATCTGCTAATGTTATTCCGGCTGCAATCGTTATTACTATCGCTTCATTCTTCATGTCACTTTTCAATTCTGTAATTACCCTCTCATGGAGGTCAGGTTTTACAGCAAGAATCAAAATATCAGCAAAACGAGAAACTTCTTTATTATCTAGCGTGGTTGAAATTCCATATGTATTTTTAATTTCTACAATGGTTTTATGTGTTCGCGCACTTGCCATTATTTTATCCTTTGGAATTAGATTTGACTCAATCATACCGGCCATCATTGCTTCAGCCATTTTCCCTGCTCCGATAAACCCAATTGTTTTATCCATATAATCGCACCTCATCATTATTCTAATATTTTATATCTTAATCATAATGTCTTTTAAATAACAAGAAAAAGGCGGGAGGACCCCCGCCTTTTTTTTGTTATTGCATGAACTTTGTAATCCAAGTAGCAATTACGCCACCAAAGTAAACTCCAAATACTCCTACTACTGCTGAAAATACCGGTGGTGCAGGTAATGGAAGCTTCATAAATTTAAACAATATCCCTACAATTAAGCCAGCTACTAGTGCTAATATGATATCCTTCATCTACTTTTCCCTCATATCTATAATTAATAATTGCTTAAAGAAAGTTCGCCCTTGCTGATGGAAACACCTGAACTTGCGCCAATACGAGTTGCTCCAGCCTCAACCATCGCTAAAGCATCCTCACGGGAACGAACACCACCGGAAGCTTTTACACCAATTTCAGGTCCAACCGTTTCACGCATTAAACGTATATCTTCAACAGTTGCTCCGCCAGTTGAGAAGCCTGTTGAAGTTTTTACATAGTCTGCCCCTGCTTTAACTGAAAGTTCACAGGCTCTTACCTTTTCTTCATTTGTCAAAAGGCATGTTTCGATAATAACCTTAGTTAAGGCTTTCCCTTTAGCTGCCTCAACAACCGCACGGATATCTCTCTCAACTAATTCGTCCTGTTTATCCTTAAGTGCAGCAATGTTTATTACCATGTCCACTTCATTTGCACCATTTTCAATCGCATTAACTGTTTCAAATGCTTTTGTTTCAGGAGTTGATGCTCCAAGTGGGAAACCGATGACCGTACATACCTTCACTTCTGGAGTATCAGCAAGCATTTCTGCAGCTGTTTTTACCCAAGTAGGGTTTACACAGACAGAAGCAAATTTGTATTCTTTCGCTTCTTCTACTAATTTAACGATTTCCTCTTTATTTGCATCAGCTTTTAATAATGTATGATCAATTAAATTTACCACAGATTTATTCATTTAGTTTTCCTCCCCAGTTTCAGAAAAAATTATCTATCTACTCAACATTTATTATAATGTAACTATATCAAGCCAGTGAACAATTGTAAACAACAAAATGAACAAATGTAAAAGTAAATATATTCTGTTTATTCTTTTTTATCTAGGAGGAATTGGGCCGTAAATTGATCAGTAATTAAAACATTGGCATAGCGCGCTTTTATCGCTCCATAAATCCCATCAATTTTATTAGGACCACCCGCTACAAGTATGGAATGCTCTTTCTCTCTTAAATCCTCCAAGTTGATTCCGAGAGTTCGCTCATTCAAGCTTTCGTTACATACATTTCCGTCTTTATCAAAGAATCGTGAACAAATGTCACCTACCGCTTTCTCATAGAGGGACTCCCTATCACTATCTGTGAAATAGCCCATTTGGAATAACAATGAATCTGTCTTAACTGTCCCCATTGTATACAGTGCTATATTCGCTTTTCTCCCTTGTTCGAGAATTTTCCGAATATGACGATCTGCCTCCATTGCCTGCTTAACGACTACATGGTCAACAATTGCTGGCAAAGGAAGATTGTGTGGTGCGGTATTATACGCCTTACCGAAAAGGTAAAGTATTTCTGAAGCGTACGTATTTGTTTCTGAGTAACTTACCCCGCCTTTAAGTTGGACCACGTGGACGTTTTTGACAAATTTCTGTCTGAGCTCAACAGCAATATGGTATAGTGTTGTACCCCATGTCACTCCGATAATATCATTGTCCTTAACAATTTCATCGAGGAATTGAGCGGCTTTTACGCCAAGATAATTCTTTATAATATGGTCTTCGTATTGAGGAATCGAAGCGACCATTGCTTTTTTTAAATTAAACTTTTTTTCAAGTTTGGCCTCGAGATTTTCGACATTCTCTGTAGGATCCATAATTGATATTTGAACGATTCCATCACTTTTTGCCTGTTGTAACAAGCGTGAAACGGTTGGACGCGATATCCCTAAGATTTTTGCTATCTCATTTTGATTATAATCTAATAAGTAATATAACTTTGCTGCCTCTATCACCTTATTTAGTTTTTCTTGGTCCACTTTTATCACCTAGTCTAAGATATTTTCTCTATTGTAACAAATATCTTTTACAATTGTAAAATTCGCGTTGAACAATTTTTCTAACCTGATGTTTATCGTTTTGAATTATCAAATGAGAAAAAGGGCACCATTTCTTGTAATGATTATGTTTTCAATTTATATAAAACATAGTCACGAAAAAGCCATTTTAAACCATTTATACAAATGCTATGATATGACAGAGTTCTATAAAAAGGGATAAGGAGGCATCACCATGGAGAAACTCGGCGGATTCATGTACCGGTATAGAAATTGGGTACTAATTTTTTGGGCAGTTATTATTTTATTCTCTATACTTTTCGCTATTAAATTACCTTCTGTACTAAGCGGAAACGGTTTTGAATTTAAAGGAGAATATAATGAAACAAGAACATTACTCGAGGAGGACTTTGGACAGGCCAAATCTTCCATTATTCTAGTATTTCAGCGGGAAGCAGATGTGAGTGATGAAGCATGGTATAAATTCATGGATGATATCTTTATCAGTCTTGATGACTCTAATATTACTAAAAAGATCACCTCCCCCTTCGATAGAGAAGGGATGTTAAAAGATAATTTTGCCTATGGTTTGCTATCTTTTGACAAGGGAGCAGAAAATCTTAATAAAGAGATTAAATATCTAAAACGACTGTTGAAAAATAAACCTGGACTAACTGTAACAATGACAGGTGAACCAATAATTGTTCAAGATTTGAATATCGCCAGTCAAAAGGACTTGGCAAAGGCAGAGATGATTGGACTCCCTATTGCCTTACTTGTGCTTATTCTTGCCTTTGGAGGTCTCGTGGCAGCATCTTTACCACTCATAATTGGAGTTGTATCCATCTTAACCACTATGGGAACCATTTATTTTTTCAGTTATGGCGCAGATTTAACTATTTTTATTTTGAACATTGTACCTATGATTGGTCTAGCCTTAAGTATTGATTTTGCCTTGTTATTTATTAACCGTTATAAAGAAGAATTACAAAATAATAAACCAATCCAACGTGCGATTGAAATAAGCACAGCAACTGCCGGACGTTCTATTATTTTCTCTGGGCTTTGCGTTTTTATTGGACTATCCGGCCTATGGTTTATCGAAATAGATATTTTTCAAAACGTTGCACTTGGTGGAATGGTGGTAGTATTAATTTCTGCTCTTTGTGCACTTACCTTCCTTCCTGCATTGCTCGGAGTACTAGGTAATAGAATAAACAAATTTAGTGTCCTGCGTGGGGTGAATAAACAAACGAATCGATGGCATGCATTTGCTAAATTTGTAATGAAGCGTCCAGTGCTTATGTCGGTAGTTGCTTTGGCTATTTTACTTGTTGGTCTTTTACCGGTTAGACAAATGGTTTTAACCATCCCAGGTACAGAATCTCTGCCAACAAAGTATCCATCTAGGACCGCAATTGAAGTATTTGAAGAAAAATTTATTCCCAGTGATAAAAGGGATGAAAAGAAAGTATCGATTGTATTTGAATCTAATGGAAATATTATCGACAAGGACAACCTAAAATTAGTAAACAAGGCAATACAAAAACTAACCAAAGATAAGCTGGTTAATAGCATAATTTCTCCCTTTTCAGTAACAGGTATTGATAACGAAGAACTATTATCCCAGTTACTTACATATGGCGAGGAAGATCAAACAGCACCAATTCTTGATTATTTTATTAGGGATAATAAAATGCTTATCGAGGTATATTTAAACACTACCGAACATTCCTCTGAAGCTAGAGATTGGGTGAATACTTGGTCCGCGCAAGACTTAGGACTAACCACACACTTTGGTGGATCAATAAAGTTTGAGCAGGAAATATTTGATGAAATATATAACAAGGCACCATATGGATTATTGTTAATCATCATTTCAACATTCTTTATTTTGATGGCAGCTTTTCGTTCGGTTTTAATACCGCTTAAAGCCATCTTAATGAACATCTTAAGCCTAGGTTGTACATTCGGGATTGTCGTCTGGATTTTCCAACAAGGACATTTGGGAATACAGCCGGCTGATATTGCATTGATATTACCTGTTTTTGTTTTCACTCTTGTTTTTGGTCTTTCTATGGATTATGAGGTCTTTTTAATCTCGAGGATTCAGGAGTTTTATTTAGAAACGGGTGATAATACGGAAGCAACGATTTCAGGTTTAACTTATACGAGTAAAATCATTACCTCTGCAGCAGCAATTATGATTGTCGTAACTGGTGCATTTGCCTTTACGGGTGTTATGCCAATAAAACAGTTGGGGGTGGGGATCGCCATTGCAATTTTTATTGATGCGACGATTGTTCGTATGATTCTTGTTCCGTCATTAATGAAACTATTAGGTGACTGGAACTGGTGGTTTTTCGGCTTGAAAAAGAAGGGTCATATGAAGAAGCTAGCCTAGTAATTAGGCTAGCTTCTTTGTTTAACTAAGTTGGAGCATTTATACCCGATTTCTTATTCTTTTATTTACAACAAGAATGAATGCTCCACTGAAAAGAAGGGCAATTCCAAGCAACAATAGCTGAATGGTCTTCGTTGCTGTGTTAGGCAGTCCTTCGCCTTTTTGTGGTGCTGTACCCTTATCAGGTTTTGTTGGTTCAACTGATGGGTCTTTTGGCTCACCTGGATTTGTTGGCTCTCCTGGTTCTGTTGGTTTTACAGGCGGTTCTGTTGGCTCCTCGCCACCGTCACCAGGCTCTTCAGGATTTGATGCCGATAATGTAAGAATAAAGGTTCCGCCATCCACACGTGATGGAAGAGTAACCGTTACTTCCTTATCTACTGAAACCACATAGCTTACTCCACTATATTCATCCGTTACATTCGTACCTGCTGCAAAATCTACAGGGAAGGTAACAGACTTTTCTTCTGCAGCTGTATTTAATCCTACATATACAAAGTTTCCAAGGTAATCACGTTTTGTTACAGAATATTTCTCTGCGTCCCCGCCTGCGACCATGGTTCTGGTCCCTTTAGAGAACAGCTTTGAATACTCGCCACGGATATTTAGAAGCTTTGCATAATGGTCATGAAGGGCAACAGCCGTTTCATCACCATTTTCATATGCTTCCCATGGCATAGAATCGCGGTTTTGTCCAAATTTCGAAATTACACCATTATTCGATTCCCAGCTTGTTTTACCAGCGTTTCCTAGCTCTTCTCCGTAATAAATCACTGGTTGCCCTTTAGATGTCATTTGTAATGCCGCTGCAACCATCAGCTTGCCAACGTCACCGCCGACATATTCAGATAAGAAACCGTCTTGATCATGGCTGCTCAAGAATTGACCTAGTGTTGCTGTATTATCAATACTTGCATCACGTTGTTGTAAATAGGCTTCCACACTTGTGATATCACCATTTACAAAGTTCTTTGCTTTTTCTTTAAAATCAAAGTCTAATAGAGAATCCATTTGACCGGAGCGTAGGAAGCCGCCATCATTTGCCATGCTTGCTCCCCAATACTCACCGATTAGCTTGAAGCTAGGATCAATCTCTGTTAATGCATTTTTGAATGCCATCCAAGTGGTTTCTTCTACATGCTTCACAGTATCCACACGGAAATAGTCAATCGTTTCGCCACTATCTGTTCTGGCCTTTTCTAACCATGCCGTTTGCCAGTCAATAATTTGTTGACGTACTGCGGGATCCTCTGTCTTGAAATCAGGAAGTCCATCTAATTCACCACGAACCGTCGGATCCTCCATTTCAGTACGAAGCATTCCATCGAATGCAGCTAGCTCTTCATCCGTTGGCAGGTTTGCTTCATTTTTCCAGCTATCATCGATTGAATCCATGCCATAACCAGCATGGTTTAGCACTACATCAACCATGATTTTAATGCCACGATCATGAGCTTTTTCAATTAATTCTTTGAATGTTTCCATGTCCCCTAGTGTTTCATCTAAGGAAGTGAAATCCTTCGCCCAATATCCGTGATACGCATATTGTTTCGCAGCAAGGCCATCTTCAGTAGTAAAATCAACCCCTTTGTTAAAGTCGATATTATCTACAACCGGTGAGATCCAAATGGTGTTTATTCCAAGATCTTCGATATAATCTAATTTGTTAATAATTCCACGGAAATCCCCGCCATGATAGGCTTCACTATGATTTGGATCATAGCCAGCAACCGGATTGTTACTCTTATCTCCGTCTTCAAATCGGTCTGTTAGCATGAAGTAAATACGTGCTTCATCCCAATCAAAATCTAGCTCATTTTGATAGATTCTTGGTGTTACTTCCATTTCAACGGTCTGATTGTGTTTGTTTCCAAATTCATCAACGGCTGTGACGGTTAACTGTTTTTTACCAGCTGCTATCGTATCCTTCACCGCGATCGTTACTGCGTTTAACGCAGGATCAATCTTCACTTTTGACTTTCCGCCAAGTGGTGAAAGATCCACATACATGTCCTTAAATACTACATCTTCATCTGTCGTAAGATTTAATGAAAGCACCGCATTTTCATCGTGTGAAATCTTTCCCGGGTTAACTTCCACATCTATGTTAACTTCTGGGACCGTATACGTAATATAAGATTTTCCATCTACCGTATTTTTCGGATCAGAAATAGATGTTGATGCTCCGTCCTTACTGATAAGGAAAGAATATTCATACATTCCTGGCTCAAGTCCCGTTAATGTATAAGAGAAATATTCATTCTCTTCATCGTAAACCATCGGGTACTCTTTTCCTGCCAGTACAACTTTGACATCTTCTAACTTATGCATTTCATCTTTTTGATAAAGTGCTTCATCACGGTAATAGAAGGTTACATTTCCATCCGCTA
>JAQSXG010000179.1 GCA_029256785.1 Neobacillus sp. | reverse complement strand
TGTAGATACCTCATTTTTCCGTGCTTTACCTCCAGAAACCATCGATTTAGAAAATGCCCCACTATTGCCTAAAGATAAAAAAATTATCGGTTGGATTGGTCGTTTGGACAAACGAAAAAACTGGCAAATGCTTATCGAAGTAGCGAAAATCATCAAAAGTGAACGAAAAGATATCGAATTTTGGGTGATAGGTGGTGCCCAAAGTGTGCAGCGGGAAGAGTTTGCTGCCAAATGGCAGGAGGAAGGACTTACCGACATTATGAAGTGGTTTCCTGTTATCCCCTATCAGCAAATGCCGCATGTGTATGCTAAAATTCGTCATTCCGGTGGATGTACCTTAGCCACAACGAAAACCGAATCCTTTGGAAATACATTCATCGAGTCGATGATTTGTGGAGTACCTGTAGTTGCTTCAAAAATGATGCCAATTACGGAATTGGTGACACACGGTGAAACAGGGTTGCTTTTTCGTGGGCAGAATGTGGAGGATGCGGTAAAGCAGTTGTATGGCATCATAGACAACCAAGAAACCTATCAACAAATGTCAGAGGCAGCTATCCAACGTGTACAACAAAAGTTTGCTATTCAAAGGGTAGCAGCAGACTATATTCACTTATTGAAAAAAATAGGTGGCTCGGCAAGCGAGGTGGAGAACCCATGATTACTCCAGTTGCTTTTAACAGGACACTAGAAGGGAAGTCGAATGCACATCTGATTCGTTTTAGCGATGGCAGGGATTATGTGGTGAAGTTTTTTCAGACAGGGTTTGAAAAGACATTGGCGAATGAGTGGGTGGCTTATTGTTTAGCGAGATATCTTGGACTCCCTGTCCCTTATGCAAGATTAGTAGAAATCCCTCAGGAGTTTTCTACGCATGTTCCTGAACTCGCACAAATGAATGTTACCCAATTTCAATTTGCGAGCATTTACGTCCCTGAATGTTTGGATGGTCATCAAGTACCCACAATTGGTTCAATTACAAACCATGAAATTTTAGCAGCGATTATTGTATTTGATTACTGGTTAAGCAATCGGGATCGAACACGGAAAAACATTCTTCTCCACGAAGAAGAACCGGATCATTATCATTTGTGGATGATTGACCAAGCAGAAATATTTGGATCCTATAACTGGAATTTAACTGAAATAGAGAATCTGCCAACTGAAATCATGAAAAGTGCCACACATCAAATAATGGCCAGTTTTATAGAAGAAGAGCAAGAGTTCTTTGAGCAAATTGAATTGATTCAAACCCTCCCAATCCATTTAATAGAGGAGGTTGTAGCACTTATTCCTGAGGATTGGGAAGTAACAAGAGAGGAAAGAAAGGCGATGGTCAGCACATTGGTGACACGTCGTAAAAAAGTTCTTCCGGAGATAATGCATCTATTTATCAGGAAAATCTATCGACCACTGCAGGTCAAAGAAAATTGACTCCGTTACCACAAAAGGTAGTGGAGTTTTGTTTTAACAGGGTAAACAAGTTTTGAAAAAGTAATATCACAGACTACTAGGTTACTAACGTGACAGGAACTAGTCCCCTTGCATATAAAGGATAAAGGAGTAAAAGAAGGGAGGCAGCATATGAAGATCAAGAAGGCCATTATACCAGCAGCCGGCCTTGGAACACGGTTCTTACCAGCAACGAAAGCACAGCCAAAGGAAATGCTACCAATCGTTGATAAGCCAACGATACAATATATTGTCGAAGAAGCAGTGGCTTCGGGGATTGAGGAAATTATTATCATTATCGGTCGAGGAAAAAGGTCGATTGAAGACCATTTCGATAAATCCTACGAACTGGAAGATACTTTATTAAGAAAAAATAAACATGAAATGTTAGAGCAGGTGCAGAAGATATCAAACCTGGTAAATATCGTTTATGTCCGGCAAAAAGAACCGAAAGGACTGGGACATGCCATTCTTTGTGCGAAAAGCGTGATTGGTAATGAGCCATTTGCCGTGATGCTTGGAGACGATATTGTGATGTCGGATATCCCATGCCTGAAGCAAGTGATCGATGTCTACGAGTATTATAACAGTTCTGTTGTAGCCGTTCAGAAAGTCCCCGATGAAGATGTGAGTAAGTATGGAATTATCAAGCCAAAAGGGGCGATGCTCGAATCCAACCTTTTCCATATCGATTCGTTGGTAGAAAAGCCTAGTAAAGAGGAGGCACCATCGAGATTTGCGATTATGGGACGTTATGTTTTGAGCCCTGTGATTTTTGATATTTTAGCAAGAATTCCAAATGGACAAGGTGATGAGTTACAACTAACAGATGCGATTAATGAACTGAACAAGGAGCAGGCGGTTTTAGCCTATAACTTCGAAGGGCAACGCTATGATATTGGCGATAAGATTGGGTTTATTAAGGCGACCATAGATTTTGCCTTAAACCGGGATGATATTAGCGAACAGGTAAAAGGGTATTTAAGGGAAGTACAAAAACTAGAAAATAATCAAAATAGTAAAAGAGAGAATGATTGATATGAAAATAGCTGTTTTAGGTACAGGCTATGTTGGACTATCAACAGGTGTCTGTTTATCAGAAATTGGACACCATGTCACATGTATGGATATCAATGAACAGAAAATACAGCAGTTAAATCAAGGGATATCCCCCATCTATGAACCAGGCCTTGAGGAACTGCTATCCTTGAATATGAACGCAGGTAGACTGAATTTTACAACAAGTCTTTCAACAGGAATTGCAGGAGCGGAGATTATTATCATTGCCGTAGGAACACCGCAAGCGGATAACGGAGCAGCTGATTTGACTTATCTCGAACAAGCGGCAGAGGATCTAGCACCATATTTGGTGCAGGGTTCCATTGTTGTTATTAAGAGCACCGTTCCTGTTGGGACAAATGATAGGATAAAGAAATTGATTGAGAGTCAAACAAATTTTGAGATTCATATGGTTTCGAATCCTGAGTTCTTAAGACAGGGTTCTGCTATTTCAGATACGTTGAAGGCAGACCGCATCATTATCGGATCAGAAAATAAAGATGCGGCAGAAAAGGTGAAAGCGATGTATCTTCCATTAAATGTTCCAGTAATTCTCACATCAACAAAAAGTGCAGAAATGATCAAGTATGCATCTAATGCATTCTTAGCAATGAAGATTAGCTATATCAATGAAATTGCTAACTTATGTGAAGCGTTTGGAGCTGATGTGGAAGACGTTGCAAAGGGGATGGGAATGGACAAGCGGATTGGTGAAGCATTCTTGAAAGCTGGGATTGGTTATGGCGGCTCATGTTTCCCTAAGGATGTGAAAGCATTGCTTCATACAGCCAGTCAAATAGGATTAAATTTCTGGCTATTAAAAGAAACAATCGCGATTAATGAGTTTCAGCGTGAACTGCTTGTTAAGAAAGCAGTCAAACGGTTTGGCGATTTACAAGGGTTGAAGATAGCAATGCTAGGGTTAGCTTTCAAGCCGGAAACCGACGATATGAGAGAAGCTCCGTCAATAAAACTTGCTGAAGCATTATCGAAATTAGGAGCAGATACCATTGCATATGACCCCGTAGCAACCGAGAATGCAAAAAAGGTAATAGGTGAAACCATAAAGTATGCAAATTCAATCGACAAAGCAATCTCCGATGCCGACGCAGTATTCATTGTCACGGAATGGGAAACAGTCAAACAAATCAATCTCCCGGACATGCTCCATAAAATGAAACAACCCATCATCTTCGACGGCAGAAACTGCCTCTCAGAAGAAAACATAAAAACCTGCAAAAAAGTCGAATACTACCCCGTTGGCAAACCCGCAATAATTATTGTGTAGGGTGACAGGCACCGCATATGTACAAATGTCCTCCTGGAGTGGACAGTAAGCATCCCCCGTTTAACCTGACTCTTTAAAGTGTTATAATCTAATCACTAGGATTTGCAAAAGGATGTGTGTGTATGATTATTGAACATGAGTCGAAGGAGCAGAGTGGTTTGACGCGGTATATTCCACCTAAGGGGGATTTTGTGGGGTTTCGTGATGAGGAGCATTATAAGGAGAAGGTAAAGGAATGGGGTCTTTCATCCGCCAAGGAAGCCAAAAAGGAATTCTTGTATAAGGAACGAAATTATCAGCGGGTAGTAACCATTAAAGGGTACGAAACCTACGGCAAAACGGATGACTATAATACCGTCGTAATTGAATTTCAAGATGGAAATCTTAGTTGCATCAATCCGGCAAATTTAAAAGAGATGCAGCAATCAAGCTTTGGGAAAGAGAGTATGTTAGAGCTAACCGAGAAAGAGCCGGTGATACTTGATAGTCCAGCTACTTCCGAGTCCGTTGCAACGGAAACCGAGGAAACACCACCTAAACCCAAAAAGGCGAAGGCTGTAAAGCCAAAAAAGGAAAAGGAACCCAAAATTGAGCTTCCAACAGAAAAAGTTCATTTTACAGCGACTGTTAAACAGTTCGCAATGACATACAATCCGTTTAACGAAGAGAATGATGAAGTGGTCGTTCTCGAAAATGTACAGATTGTCCAGGAACCACCGTTAGAGCTTGGAGTTGCTTGGTGTAGTCATAGCAAGACATTGAAAAAATATGAACTTGCATCAGGGGATATGCTTGAATTTGATGGAAAAGTAGCAAAGAAAAAGCTAGGTAAAGGAAAAGATGTTTCGGAGGAATTCATCGTTGACGTTCCAGTACCATACAAAGTAAACAATCCATCGAAAATTGTCAAGCAGAACTAGAAACTAGATTCTAAACTCACTTTAAAAACATGGTAAAACATTTAAAAATATGTACAAAAAAAGACACTGCTTAGTGTCTTTTTTTATTAGTCACTCTCATTTATGCTTTCCTCATTGTTTTGTTCCTCAGATGTGTCACCATAAAGGTGATTAATTTCTTTTACCAATTCGTCAATAAACTCATCTGACAATAATGGTTTCTTATCCTTAGACATGCTACCTCTCTCCATTCGTAAAGGACGTTTATTATGTAGTCTTAGCGCCTAAAATAAAATCATACAAATTTCCAAAAGTTTTTATTTACTTTTTAATAACTCAGGAGTAAGATAATCAACAGTTTCAAATTTCTAAATCGCTTAAACCATGTGGTGCGGGGGAACCGTTTTTGTGGATGTATCATTAATCCAAGGGGTGAATCCTTTTTAGCAGGTAGGGCTACTCAATGGTCCGAATCCGACAGCTAACCTCGTAAGCGTTAACTGAGAAGGAAGGTGGAGCTTGTGGGACAACTGTATTAATGTCTACAAGTCTATTAACTATGACTTGTAGGCATTTTTTTGTTTTTTCGTTAGATATTAATGCCATAACAGGGGAAATATACATTTTATTAGAAACTAGGCGGTGGAGTGAAATTGGTTTCATCATTAAAAAGATTATTAATTGGAAGACCGTTAAAATCAACAGAATTAGGAGAGCAAAAGCTTAATAAAACAAAAGCACTAGCGATCCTTTCTTCAGATGCACTATCATCTGTGGCATATGGTCCCGAGCAAATTCTAATTGTTCTCATTACCGTAAGTACGGCAGCATTTTGGTATTCCCTTCCTATCGCAATTGGTGTTTTGATTTTATTAACAGCCCTAATTTTATCTTATAGACAAATTATCTTTGCCTACCCACATGGCGGTGGAGCTTATGTCGTATCTAAGGAAAATCTTGGTGTGAATTACGGGCTCATTGCTGGTGGTTCATTACTAGTAGACTATATCCTCACCGTTGCAGTAAGCGTGTCAGCGGGAACGGATGCGCTGACATCAGCTTTTCCTTCTCTACATGAACATAATGTGATTATTGCAATTATTTTTGTCCTTTTTATTACAACCTTGAACCTAAGAGGTGTAACAGAGTCTGCTTCTATTTTAGCATATCCGGTATATTTATTCGTTTTAGCGCTACTTATTTTAATTGGTGTTGGGATTTACAACATTATAACTGGGCATGCTCCAGCTAATTTGCATACTCCTGTAGGAACACCAATTGCAGGAATCTCTTTATTTTTACTCTTAAAGGCGTTTGCCTCAGGTAGTTCAGCTTTAACCGGTGTTGAGGCGATTTCCAACGCCATTCCAAACTTTAAAGACCCTGCCCCTAATAATGCTGCAAAAACATTAATGGCGATGGGTGGTTTACTCGCATTACTTTTTTCAGGAATTGTGTATTTAGCCTACTATTATGGGATTACACCAAGTGAAACAGTAACGGTGGTCTCTCAAATAGCGGAAGAAACTTTTGGTAGAAGCTTTATGTATTTTTTCATACAGGGAACAACAGCATTGATATTGATTCTTGCTGCGAATACAGGTTATACGGCTTTTCCCTTACTGGCCGTTAATCTTGCCAACGATAAGTTTATTCCAAGAATGTTTAAGCTTAGAGGTGACCGTTTAGGGTACTCAAATGGAATTATCGTCCTTGGGTTAGCTTCAATCCTTTTGATTATCTTATTTAAAGGTAAAACAGAACATCTAATTCCGCTTTATGCAATTGGTGTCTTTATCCCATTTACCTTATCGCAAACGGGGATGATGCTAAAATGGATTCATGAAAAGCCGAATGGATGGGTATCAAAATTTATTATAAATACGACAGGTGCATTGATTAGCTTGATCGTCACTATGATGTTCTTTTTAACTAAGTTCGCACAGGTTTGGCCTGTTTTAGTATTTCTACCAATTATTATATTTGTGTTTTACCGAATTAATAAACATTATGAGGCGGTAGGAGAACAGCTAAGAATTTTATCTAATGAACCTGCTGTACCAATAGAAGGCAATGTAATGATTATTCCTGTGGCTGGGATTACCCAGGTTGTTGAGAACTCGTTAAACTACGCCAAATCTTTGGGATCCGATCAAATCTTAGCAGTATATGTTTCATTTGATCGGGAAGAAGAAAAGAAATTTGAAGAAAAATGGAAAAAATGGCAACCAAATGTTAGACTAGTAACTTTGCACTCTCATTACAGGAGTATTATGAACCCTTTGGGTAAGTTTATTGATACTGTACACCATAAGGCAAGTGAATCAAATTACCGTGTTACAGTAATCATTCCACAATTTATTCCAAGAAAGGGCTGGCACAATATTCTTCATAATCAGTCAGGATTACTCATTAAAGCCTTCCTGCTGTACAGGAAAGATGTAATCATTACAACTGTACCATATCATTTTAAGAAATAGATAATGGCTCTACTATGTAGAGCCATTATTTTTTGAAGGCTATTCCCACTAAGTAATTTTCATTACCTTCCCAAAAGGTGCTTTTGGTACAAATTCAGTTGGTACGAGCCAGAATACTTCAAAGCCAACCTGCATCTCCTCTGGTAAAAATCCAGTTAAATCTGTGACGTAAAAAAGGGTATCGATTGCCTCTTCTTCCGCCCATTCCATTACTAAGGTATAGGACGACTTGCCGTGTGTGTAATATTTTATTTCGATTGATTCCGTGATAGGTGTGGTTGTTCTAATTTTAAAATCTGCTTGCACCAATGTAGTATCAGGGCGTAGCTCTTGAAAGAATTTAATCACGCTTGCGATCAATTCTATTTTTGTTTCATTTGTTGATGTATCCACCACTAATCCCAGCTTTTTTCCTTCCCTATCCTGTACCTTTTTTAGAAGATCCTTGTGCCATTTCAACTTGAACATTTCCCCTCTCTTCAATAGTCACAAACTTTATTATGCTCAATATGAGACGGTGAATTCGAAGTTAATTTCAAAGGGATTCTTTCCCTAAAAAAGAAGGTTTTTCACAACTAGAAAAGGTATACTTTAAATGGGACTCTTATAAAAAAGATTGGGGACAATAATATGGAAGGTAAATGGCTGATTGCCGATCGCGATTTAAATGAACGAGAAGGTTTAAAATGGCTGTTAAAAACCTCATCTATTCCCGTTACCAACATTCTGTTAGCTTCAAGTATTCAGGAGTTTATTTTACTATTTGAAAAGGAATCACCAGAAATTGTTCTTATAGAATTAGATATGATTAACAGGGAAGCATGGACAAGCTTCAGAGAATTAATGCAAATATACGATCCTATTCTCCTTTTAACAAGTGCAGAAGCAACCTTTGAAAAAGCAAGAGTCGCTATTGATCTGCAGGCATTGGATCTATTGATTAAGCCATTTTCTGCGAGTAAAGTTAAATCTGCTTTTCATAAAGCCGCAAGCCAATTAAATAAGAGGAATCATCCAACGGGAAGCCCTCAATTACACTCGTATAAAGATATTTCCTATGAGGCAATGTTTATTCCGCATATTACAGTATTAGAAAATCACAACATTGCTGCCTTTAAAACAGAAAGCCCAGAAATGGGCAAATTTTTATATTCCTTTTTATCAAATTATCCGTTTAAGGAAATCCACGGTATTTTTCCGTTAAGTGATATGGTCCTTCTTATATTTGAGGATTCCTATCTAACCCTAAAGGAGCAGTGTCAAAAGGCGATGAGAAAATGGGAAGAGGAGTACTCTGAACCGCTTGCTATCGTTATCCACAGAGGAACAAGCCAAATCTTGAGCCTCCATGAAAAATACATAGAAACAAAGAAGAT